>JAJTBL010000091.1 GCA_021286925.1 Spirochaetia bacterium
AAGGGATGTCTCGGCTCAATTTCTGCTGGAAACACACCGAGAGCTTGCTCAGCTTTCTCCGGAAAACGAAGAAAAGTTTCGCCTGCTTACCAGCCTTCTCGAGAAGTCGGAAGAAAACGACCGCCGTCTCTAAAAAGACTGCCCAGCTTTCCTGCTTATTTCATTTTACTGCCAAAGCCTGGATTACTTTGTCCGTGATATCGATCGATGGGCTGTTCCAGAGCACCAGGTTGGCATTCTGGTCCTGTGGTTTCATATTGAGCACGAGCGAATAGCCTTCGGCTTCAGCGACTTTCGCAATGGCCGAGTTCAGCCGCTGCAAAAACGAGGAGCTGGAACTCAAAGCCTTGGCAAGCAGATCGAGCTCATTTTGGCGCGCCGTCAAATAATCTTCCAGCTCGAGCGATGCCGCGAGTTCTGTATCGCTTTTCGACTGCGCGTCTGTTTTTTTAGCTTGCAACAGCTTGATTTCTGCGCTTCTTTTATCAACTTCGGCCTGAACTTCCGCTTTTTTCTTTTCAAAATTGGAAAGAGCGGCGGCTTCTTTGGAGTAGTATGTGAGCACCCTGCCAATGTCCAACACGGCAACCCGGGTAATCTGCTGCGAAAAAGCCTGACTGGCGGAACCGAGCATCAACACCAGCGCAGTGATACAGATTCGCAATGAAATTCGTTTCATTTCAGACTCCTCCATGCTGACAATCAATACAGCGGCTGTGTAATGGAAAGGACAAAATCGAAATTAGCGCCTGCGGTCTTAAAACTGAAGGCGCTGCCGTCAAAGGTAAAACGCTTGACCAAATAGAATCTGAAGGGGAATTGCGGTACGATAAACCTGAATCCAAGCCCTGTGCTGAAGGCAAAGTTTTTCCAGCCGAAGGCTGATGCTGAGGCGGCCGGAGAACTTAAGGTCATGTCGAGCCAGCCATCCGGAGTTTTCATCGCTCCTGCATCCACAAACAAATCCATCCAGAGCATCTGATCGACAATCGGCATTCGCAATTCCAGCGAGTTTTCCCAGACATCAGTACCCTTGGTGCCGTAGAGTTCTTTCCAACCACGGGCGTTAAAGGTACCGTCAAGGCTGATCCAGTCTTTTGTCACGCTCAAAGCAGTCCATGGCTGAGCCAAGAGCATCTGGTAACCAGTGTGACCTGCCAGAACCCATGAAAACTTCCAGGTCTCAGAGAGGGGAATTGAAAAAAGCTTGAGATAAGCATCCAACTTCGATTCAGACTTGATATAGTGCTGGCGTTCAAAGCCAAGGAATCCAGCAAGGGTAAAGCGCTGGCTCGCAAAATATCCGCGTGACGGGTTGTACCAGAAATCGAGATTGTTGAGGTTCAGTTTCGCGAAGAGCTTGTTGGTTAACAGCCAGGTATTGTTGGTTTCCCGCATCTCTTTTTCGTAGGGGCGGTACTTGCTCTCGTCAAAACTGATCATACCGAGTCCTGAGGATATGCCGCCTGATACACCGAGATCGCCAAGGGCAGTGCGCATTGTGTAGCCAGCATTAAAACTCAAGCTCATGCTGTAATTGTCATAAGGCATCAGATATTCGGAAGGAATTGAAGAAATGGATCCATTCCAGCCATTGGTGCCTCCAAGACTGGTAAAGGGATCCGGAATGTCCTCACTGCTGAATATGGGCGCGAGAATATCCTGACCTGTCGTCTGTGAGTTGTGGGTAAAATTCAACCCAAAACTGCGGGATATTCTTTTGCCGAAGAGCCAGGATTCTCCAAAACTGGTATCAAGGGACTGCTCGGTTGGAGAAACTGTCGCATTGACGGCCAGGTTCTGTCCTGTTCCGCCAAGATTGCGGTCGTTCCATTTTACAAAACCTGACAACGGGAAGTTCCCCGTCTGCCCCAGGCCAGATAGCGTAATGCCGAACTGTATGTCCGCGGTGCTCATTTCTTCGACATTGATGACAAGATCCATCAGATTTTCAGCGCTTCCCTGACTGATTTGCGGCTCAACCGTGGAAAAATATTGCAAATTATAGAGATTTCGCAGGCCTTCAATAATCTTGCTCTTGGAGAATATGTCACCTTCCTCGAGGGGCATTTCACGCGCAAGCACAAATTCTTTCGTTTTTTCATTACCTTTGAATTTCAACGATTCTATATGCGCCCGGTCCCGCTCCACAACGGAGATTTGATAGGTGATTGACTGGCTGGCTTCATCACGTTTGTCTTTCATTGAAATCTGATTGAAAATGTAGCCGGATTCGTAATAGAGGTCATCGATTTTCTGCTTGTCCTGCAGAAGCTTTTTATAGTTAAGGATGCTTCCAGGTTTTTGACTGACAAGGCTTTTTAATTTTTCGTTATCGAATACTTCGTTGCCTGAAAATTCTATGCCCCCAAATTTCCACTGTTTTCCTTCCGAGATGGAAAATGTCAGATTCAGCCAATTCTTTCCGGTATCCGGGTCTTTTTCGATTTCCCTGAAAACATCTAGGACTTTGGCGTCCACAAAGCCTTTGCTTTGATAATAATCGATGATAAGTTTGCGACTTTCTTCAAGCTTGTCTTCCTGGAAAATCCCTGGCTGGAATAGAGCGGCTTCCTTGAGCGTAACAACCGCTTTCAAGGACTTTTCGGACACACTGGCATTGCCGGTAAATTTTATGGATCGCAGGGCTACCTGGCTTCCTTCGGTCACCTGGAAAATAAGGACCAGCTGCGAAGGGTCATTCTGATCAGCCTGAGTCTGGTGCGATACGACAGCATCAGGATATCCTTTTTCAATATAGAGTTTGAGAATGGCTGCATCATCCTGATTGGCTTTGGTGCTGTTAAATATTTCGCCGCCTTTGATGCTGATGACATTGAGAATTTCAGAAGTCCTTACCGCCGAGTTGCCGGCCACTTTGACCGATTGAACCGAGGGTTTTTCTTTAACGATGAATTTGAGAATCATTGTGCTTTTTTCGGAATTTGCCGGAACAGCCTGAGGCTCTATGGTTTCAAACCAGTCAAGTTCATAAAGCCGAGCCTGGATGGTAAGCCACAGATCTTCTGTAAATTGCTGGCCGATATAGCTTTTCATCAAAGCGTCAAGTTCGTTTCGATTGGCTTTGCGTATCCCTTCCCATTGGACAGAGCTTATGGGTTTATTCCAGAACCAATCGGAATCATTTTCCTGGGCAAAAGCCGCAGAAAGCATAAAAAGCAGCACAATCAGCGTCGCAAATGCACGTTTCATGTTCATTCCTTAAGCATCCTAATACTGGAATTGCCAGCTCAGGCTGAGTTTTTGTCCGGTTACCAACGAACCTTCAGAAAGCGATGGCGTTATGCTCCAATCGAGAATTCCGAAGGGAGCGTCCAGTTCAATACCGAATTCGGAGTCTAATCGCAATCGAGACGAACTAACAAGGGGGTTTTCAGTAAATTTGAGCGCAGCATAGAGGAAGGCGGAATCTGTGAGGTATTTGCCCATATAGAATTCGCTCTTATCCAGATAACGTGCCAGAGGATCCTCGGTGGCCGGCTCTGTTGCGGGCTTGGTCAGATCGAGCAGCCATCGCTGAATAAATGATGAACGAATGTACACGATATCGAGACCGAGCGCCTTGCGGACTGTCTGCTCGAATGTTTTGAAAATATTAAACTGCGGCAGGAACTCAGACGAAGCGATTGCTGCTTCGCGAATATCCAGGGGTTTACTGGTGTCAAGCGCCAGAACACCCCCGGACATCAGCGCGATGAGCTGTGTTTCCGGCAGGAATGGAACTGACGTGAGCCGTGGATTGAGGTTTTCCAGCGATGCTTTTTCAGCGCTGAGCGTGATGCGAACAGGTCCGGTCAGTGTTGATTCTCGGAGCTCGGCCGTAGCGGTAATCAAAGGGTTGAACTTGGTGCTGTTTTCCGCAAACTCGATGACGCCGCTCTTTAAGAAGAAATTCCTGAAATAATAGAGAACATAGCCAGTTCTCAGGTCTACTTTCCCATCGAGCGAAAAATCCTGGCTGATGCTATCATATTGAAGATTCAAAAAACTGGATGGATTGGTAAATCCCTTGACGAGAGGGATTTTATTGTCAGGGATGAAAACTTCCAATTGCTTGCCGAATGTCATTGCCAGTTTTACCCGGAAAGCCAGCGCATTTTCGTCAACAGGCGGTGCATTCTCAGGCAAGAAGCCCTGCGGATCGATTAAAACCTGCCCCTTCTCAAGATAAAGCTTGCCTTCCGTGTTGACAATATCATCGTTGAGGCTCAGAACCAGATCGACAGCGGCCTTGGCATCAATGACGGTTATGCCTGCTATTTTTCCAGATAGTGCTATGATACTGCCCGGTTTTGTCGAAACGTTCAGGCGGATATCGGAGATGTTCCATCGATCAAAGAGGCCGGTTGCAGCGACAGTAACCTTACCCTGCTCCAGTGGAATTTCGGTTGGCGGTGTTTCAATATTTTTCCCGTTAACAACAAGCTTGGTTGTGAATGGTCCAATAAGTCCCTGTACCAGGTCTCTGGAATATATTGCTGCGTCGGCCAGCTCAAGCTCACCGAACAGCTCAGGATCTTCGAGAGGACCTTTTATGGTCAAATTTCCTTTTAAAAGCCCCTGACGGATATCAAGTGTTTTGGTTGAGAGATATTTTCCCAGGCTCTTGAGATCAGCCTTGAAATTTTCGACACTGGCATTGATCGATCCATTCGGAGACAGCGAGCCTCTGAAACTGCCCAATACCGGCAAATCTTTCACAAGTTGTAGATCAAATGTGCCATCTGCAAGCATATTGAGACTGAGAGCTCCTTTTCCACCCTGGAAATTCAGATTTCCATCCTGGTATGAACCTGAAAACTCCCAAGGCAGTATGGAGGTTTCATGATATTGCATGTTTTTTGTATTTCCCGCTATTTCGATACGCTGGAATGCAAACCCTTCAGCTGCTGCAAAAACAACTTTGCCATTGATGCCAAGGTCGGTTTCAGCGAGAGAATTCGCCAGGTTCATCGATGCATGGGCATCGAGCGCAAAATTGCCGCTTGGAATTTGCAGGTAGAGATTGGCGTTGGTGATTTTGCTCTGCAAGCCTTCCAAAGCAGGGATATTCAAAAGGAGATTGCCTCCTTCAAAGGTGCCTTTGCCAGAAATATTGAAGGGGGCGTTTTGGAACTCAGCATTTTTCATATCGAATGCAAGCGTTGCTGGCGGCAATATTGACCAAAGATCCTGCTTTTCACGGATTGTCTGCACCAGAGTTGCCAGAGAGAATGCGCCTTTCGCATCAACTGTGCAATTCGCCAAGCCTTTTATCGTGAGACTGGGGATATAGTGCTCCAAATCGATATTCTCAAGCTTCAGTGTTGCTTCAAGCTGATTATCCACATTTTTATAGGAAACAATTGCTTTTTCACTTGCATGGTTTCGATTGATTAAAGCAGCTTCAATCTGCAAAAGTTTATCCAGGGAGCTACTGTTATAGGTTCCTTGCAGGGTGCCGTCATAAATATCGCTTCCGGATTGAATTGTCATTTTCGCAAGTTCAAATCCTTTCCCATCCGCCCGGTAGCCGCCAACCGTTATTCCCGGCACTGCCTGCGCTCCCTCATACCCTACCTGCAGCCGCTCCCCCTTGACCTCCCAGTCCCCCGTTCCTCCATACCGGAACTCGCCGTCTATCCCCAGCCGCACCAAACCTTCCCCTACCGCCAATGGCAGCCCTTCCGCCTGCACCCGCCCCCGCACACTCCCTTGCGCTACCTGCAAAGACCCTGATAGCCCATAGCTCCCCTTAAATGTCACCTCCCCTTTCCCATACCCAACTTCAATACCATACCCCTGCCCCTTATAAACTAGATTCCCCCTAAACCCATAATCTCCACTAAGCTTCCCCTTCCCGCTCACGGTCACGCCTTCTGCCCCATACCCCAGCCTAAGCTCTTTCAGCTCATACCCCTGTTCATCCCCCACAATCCCCCGCGCTTCCGCCTGCACCAATGTCCCCTGCACCAATCCCCGCACTTCCGCATTCCCTATCACCCAGCTGACTTTCTTCCCCTGCCCCTGCAGACTCCCTTCAATACTCCCCGTTCCTCCCTCCACGCGTTTCAGCCATTCAGCTTCCCCGCCTCCAGCCAGCGCCGCCAACCCCCTGATCTCCTCAAACCCAACCCCTTCCGCCTTCACCTGCCCTTCATACCACCCCTGCGCTTTCCCATAGCTCCCCGCCACAACAAGCTTCCCGGCCCCTATCCCCGCTTCCAGCCCAAAATCATACCGATCCGTCTGCTCCGTTACCTGCCCCTTCACCGCCCAGACCGTCCCGCTGGATCCCTGTGCCTTCCCGCTCGCACTATACTTCCCTCGCCCTCCACCTATGTCGAATCCCCCTTCCAGCCCCTTCCCGCTTAACCCCAGTTTCCCGCTGAGCTCCAAAGCCTCATACCCAATACTCCCCTCGTACCGCACCGCGACATCCCCACGGCGCACCAAAGCCGTACCCTTCACCCCTGCGCGGTCTCCCTTCCCCGTTACCTTTACCCATGTGTCACTGACATCTACACCCCCTACCTTAGCCCCCGCAGGCCCAAACGCTGTCACTTCCCCCTCATACATCAGCCCGCTGTCTCCCCCTTTCATCCCAACGCGCACATCCCCCGTATACCGCAGACCCCCAAGCTCTTGCACAAGCCCTGCTTCTGCCGCAATCACCTTCCCAGGCTCAAATTCTCGCAGACTGAGCTCCCCTACCACCTGCCCATCTATCCCCGCACGCAACGACCCACTGTACCCTTCACCTTTCAGCGCAACCGCAATCCCTTCACTTCCGCCTTCCCGGAACCCCGCAAGCCCAAACTTCTGCTCCCGTACTTCATACCCCTTCCCGATAAGCCCGGCCTGACCTTCCCCGCTCCAGCTCATCAACTCCTCATACTCCCCACGCAGTACCTTCTTAAGCGTCAATACACCCTGCGCTTCCACATACCCATGAACCCGCAGCCCCTCTGCCGCTTCGTATCCCATCACGCCTACCCGTACTTTCCCTGTCCCTTCTCCATACCTGACACGTACCTCATACTGCGCCCCATTCCCCCCTCGCTGCCCAGTCCCCGTCAACGAACCCTGCACGCTGACCGCTCCCTGACCGTATACTCCGCTCACCGGCCCTTTGATCGCATACCCATTCCCGCTGACAGCAATTTCCTTGACCGTAAATCCTTTCCCATCCGCCCGGTAGCCGCCAACCGTTATTCCCGGCACTGCCTGC
>JAJTBL010000092.1 GCA_021286925.1 Spirochaetia bacterium
TTGCAGATACTCTTGATGACATCGCATTCTCGGTCAATCATGTTTTGCGCCAACATGGATTGCCCGTCTATCCTGCAAGCAAATACCGGATGATGGTAGGCGATGGCTTTGCACGGCTGATGGAGCGGGCTCTGCCCGCCCAAGCCTCGCAAGATCAAGCATTTTTCAAGCGTATCAAAGAAGAAGCATCACAGTGCTACCAGGATAATGTGCTGCGGTCAACAAAAGTCTTCCCCGGGATTAATACAGTTCTGCAGGAGTTTACTCAGAAAGCTATGCCGTGCGCAGTTCTGACCAACAAGCCTGACCATCTTGCCAAATTGCTGGTTGCAGAGCTTTTCCCGGATTTCAAGTTTTTCGCGGTAGCCGGTGATCTGCCCGGCAAGCCACGGAAACCCGACCCATCACGGGCGCTGGAAATAGCTGAAAATTCAGGAATTCCGCCCTCTGATTGGGCCATGGTTGGGGATTCGGGTGTTGACATGGAAATGGCATTGCGGGCGGGAATGCTGCCATGCGGCTGTCTCTGGGGGTATCGGTCTGAGTCCGAATTGCGAAAATCCGGGGCCAGATACCTGCTGGGCAAAGCTGAGGATCTGCTTGCCCTTGTTTGATTGATGCTTTTCAAAAAGTCATTTATACTGAGCCCATAAACTCAGCATATTTCAGATTAAGGAGCTTTTATGGAAAAGGCCCAATTGCTTGCCCGCGCACAGGAATATTTGCAACAGGAATCCGATCGAGCGTTTGCTCAGGAAGTTGAACATCTCATCGCCGCTGATGATTTCAAAGAACTTGAAGACCGTTTTTACCGCGACCTCGAGTTTGGAACCGGAGGACTTCGCGGCATTATCGGAGGCGGAACCAACCGCATGAACACCCTGGTGGTTACCAAGGCGACACAAGGTTTGTGCGACTACCTGAAAGAGCAGTTCCCGAAAAAAGCCCTTTCAGCCTGCATCGCCTATGATTCACGCCGCCGCTCTGCGGACTTTGCGCTCGCCACTGCGCTGGTCTTTGCCGCCAACGGAATCAAGGCATACATGTTCACGGCCCTTCGCCCCACTCCTGAGCTTTCCTTCGCAATCCGCGAGCTTGGCGCCGATACCGGCGTCGTCGTAACTGCCAGCCACAACCCTCCGCAGTACAATGGCTACAAGGCGTATTGGAACGACGGCTCCCAGGTTGTTCCCCCGCACGATGTCGGCATTATCGAAAAAGTAGCGGCTGTAACAACGCCTAAGACAATCGACAAGGAGAGCGCGATACAGCAGGGGCTGCTCGTCTATCTCGATGACAGCATCGACAACCGCTATGTTGCCATGGTCAAGTCCAAACTGCTTCGCCCTGAGCTCATCAAACAGGAAGCCTCCAAAGTCAAAGTTGTCTATACACCGCTTCATGGCACCGGCGCTATGCTGTTTGAACGGATTATGGGCGAACTGGGACTTAATGTCCTGACGGTTCCCGAGCAGAGAAATCCTGATGGCGAATTTCCAACGGTGTCTTATCCCAACCCTGAAGAGCCGGCTGCTCTGAAATTGGCGATAGGATTGGGCGAAAAAGTCCGCGCCGATGTCGTTATGGCGACAGACCCCGACGCAGACCGTCTGGGGATTGCCGTCCCCGATAAAAATGGTGCTTTCCAGCTTATTTCCGGCAACCAGCTGGGGAGTCTGCATCTGGATTATCTTCTGCATTCTCTGAAAGAGCTTGGGAGAATGCCGTCAAAGCCAGCCTGTATCAAGAGCATCGTGACTACCGAACTTCAGGAATATATCGCAGCCAAATACCAGGTTGAATGCAAAGACTGCCTGACCGGCTTCAAATGGATTGCCGATGTCATGCGCCAGCTCGAAAAAGAAGGCAAGACATTCATCTACGGAACCGAAGAAAGCTACGGCCATTTGATCGAAACAGAAGTCAGGGACAAGGACGGCATTTCAGCCGCGGCACTGACAGCGGAGATGACCCTTTATTGGAGATCCAAGGGAAAGAGCCTGCTTGACCGCCTTGATGAGAGCTATCTGGAACACGGGTTCTTCCAGGAAAAGGGCATCAACAAATATTTTGAGGGACCACGCGGGATGACCATCATGGCAGGCATCATGGAGGCCTATCGCTCAAATCAGCCCATCGCTCTCGGCGGTATTCCTGTTGTTCACATTAGAGACATCAAGACCGGTCTAGCATGGGATGTCGGCACTGCTGTGACGAGGAAGCTGGATCTTCCTGCGAGCGATGTCATTCAATGGAAACTGCGCGACGGCACCATGGTGACCGTGCGCCCCTCGGGCACCGAACCAAAGATCAAGTACTACATTCTTTGCCGGACAGAAGCTTCGATCGGGCTCGATGAAGCGAAAAAGCAGTCTGCACTCAAAATTGCTGCGATTGAAGCAGATATCCGCAAAGTCATAGATTCGGCGAAGTGATTGGACATGGGCGATTCCAGTTACGGAGAACCAATCTGGGCGCGGCTGATGAAACAAGGCCCGTCGGGTTTGGACACGCTTTCACGGCAGGCATGGGTATCTTCAGAACCCATACATCCTGCAACGGAAGGCTGTCCGCTTCCTGAGGATTGGGATCGCCTCTCCTACGCTGCCTTCGATGTCGAAACCACTGGCCTCTACCCGGAAAAAGACAGAATCCTGGAAGTTGGAATCGTTCTTTTTTCCTTCGATCCGGAAGGCGCAATCATCGAAGAACAGAGCTACGATTCCCTGGTCAATCCTGGTGTTCCAGTTCCCGCCTCATCAACGGCCATCCATGGCATTACAGACCTTGATGTTGCATCAGCGCCTCTCTTTCATGAGATTGCGGCCGATGTCGCCAGCCTGCTTGACGGCAGAGTCTTCGTAGCCCACAACGCTGGATTCGATTTCGGTTTTTTAAAGCAGGAATTCAATCGAATCAGTACCCAGCCGCAGGAGGCCACCCTGTGGACCGGCGCTGAGCAGACGCCGGCGATTCGCTCGTTTACCCAATCGCTCGCGACCATGACATTGGCGGACACCCTTTCCCTGCTCAAGCTTGCCAATCCCGCGCTGCTTTCTTATAATCTCGGAAAAGCCGCTTTCGTGCTCGGTATTGAAACCGGAACATCTCATCGCGCTCTGGACGATGCCAGAACCTGCATGAATATTTTTGCCTATGCGGCTAGAAAACTGACAGGAAAATGCCCCTGATGAAACGTGCGTATCAACATGGAATCCTGCTGCTTACCATCCTGCCGCTGTCAATGCTGTTGTTCGGCTTTATTTCTTCAAAACAAAAACTGGCTGTCGAAGATGGCTTAATCCTTTTCAGCGCGGCTTTTGATGCCCGTTCCCTTTCCAGTGAGGATATCGAATCATTTTCATCCAGAGAAGCAAGTCTGTATCTTCAGCCGAGCATTTTACCCATGTTGTCAGCGCGATCAATCCGGCTGCTGGCAGTTCAGCTGACAGAAAAAGCGCATAAAAGCGGAAAGGCTCCGCGGCAGGCTGTTGCTTCAGTGCTGCCTGAGCCAGCTGAGATTATCGCCATGCTGGCCCGAACCCGTGACATTGATGATTTTGAGGATTTTACCGCGATGGAAGGCGCGGCTGGCGATTATTATACGGCAGTGACCCGTGCCGCTCCAGTCATGAAACCGCTCAGGAAAAGCTATGAAATCATCTTTGAAGCTGCTTATGCTGCAATGAAGGGGCTTGGCCAGATTCGAAATGCCCAAAAAGATTATACTATGACCGCAGAGTACCGCTCCGGCATTACGTTGCCTGGTGTATCCAGCCGTCCCTTGAAAAGTCAGTATGACCTTGCTCACACCTTCGCACTGGATATCTTTCTTCAGGATGTCGAAGTAAATCCGGTCAATGGTTTGCAGAAAGGGCCGATGATCTTCTCGGTCAGTGATGGGCTTGTCATAGCGGCTCAGAAAAATTGGCGCGGCGGAGAAACCTTGGAGGAATATAATTCCGGCGGCATTTCTCCGAAGGCCGGCAATGGGGTCATCGTCTACGACCCCACACAGCGAAAATACTTTTCATATTTCCATTTACACGATGTTCTTGTTGAGCCGGGCGATGCAATCCTGAAAGGCCAGCCTTTGGGTTTTGGCGGCAATACAGGCACCAATGCAAGAAAAAAAGGCCATGGCGAACATGTTCATGTTGAAATTTTCGATGCCGTGTTGGGAAAAAATCTAAGAAATTCAGAAATCGCGGCAGCAATTTTTTAAAGATGAGCGATGCCTGGTCCTGCCTCAAACGGGTTTTAACCACAGTGTTTCCAAACTTGTGCTTTTCATTTTTGCGTTAAAAAGGTATCATGGTGAACCATGAAACCGAATACAGACTCACAGGTTTTCCTTGCAGGCGATATCGGCGGCACCAATACCAACCTCGCACTGGTACGCTATCGGCAGGGTGCTTTTACCCTTGAGTATTCTCAGCGATATTCTACCCAGCAGGAAAATTCCCTGCTCGATCCCCTTGCACGATTTTTGGACAGCGCAAAGCAAGCTGGATTCAGCGCCCCCTTGAGCGCGTGCTGTGTTTCCGGCGCCGGACCGGTTGTCGGCGGCGTCATCCAGCTGACCAATGCGCCATGGGCTATCAGACAATCGGAGCTCCAGAATTTCCTGAAAATTCCGACATTCCTTATCAACGATTTTACGGCCGTCTCCTACGCGGTTGTCCTTCTTGATACCCAGGACAAGCAGGCGGTGACCATGATGCCGCATCCTGATGGTTCTCAGCCGCAGCCTGGTTCCGGCATGGCTCTGGTTGTCGGCGCAGGGACCGGTCTCGGCACTGGTTTCATTCAAAAGAATGAAGACGGAAGCTATAGGGCATTCGCTTCAGAAGGCGGACATTCCGAACTGCCCTGCTATGATGATTTAAGCCGCGCCTTTCATTCCTGGATGACCGATAAGCTCGGCACGGCTCCAGGCGTAGAACTTGCGGTTTCTGGTCAGGGTATCGACAATATTTTTTCCTTCATCTGTTCCCCTGCCTTTTCGAAATCCCTGATTGGTGAGCGCTACAGCCTTGCGGACCAGACACTGGATATGGAACTGAGTCAGACGGTGTCCTCCATTCTTGCCAAACCTGAATCTGAGCGGCCTGCCCTGATTGCTGGCAACAGGGCTTCCGACTGGCGATGCGCGCTCACCATGGAAGTTTTCGTCAATTTCTACGCCCGGAAAGTGTCGGGGCTTGCGTCTATTTTCCTTCCCTCGGGCGGCATTTATCTGGCAGGCGGAATTTCATCGAAAAACGAAGCCTTCCTGCTCGAAAATCATCGCTTCATGCGCATTTTTGAAGAAAATTACGCGCCGCACATCCGAGCATTCCTGAAAGACGCATCGGTTGTGCTGGTTCGGGATTATTCGATTTCCCTTTTGGGAGCCGCAAACGCAGCGCTCCAGCTTTCAAGAAACTGAAATTTCCAGGGGAGAACAATGACACCGGTGAATGAAGCGCTCAGACAGGATATGCTCGCGAAGGGTATCGATATCGACCTTACCCTTTCGATCCTGAATGATTTTAACAATGGTCTCTATGATAACCTCAAGCCGGTCAAAGCAGTCAGCGTGCCGAAAATTGACGGGTCTACGGTCATCGATACCAGGCTTTTTTCGCCTGGCAGGGCAGGAGTCTATCGGATCGACCGAGATACCGCTTTGAGAGCGCTTGCAGATGCCGGCACCCCCATGCCACCCGCCGTCATACCCGAAAAAAATGCCGAAGGCAAGGACATTCTTGCATTCCCGACAGAAGCTTTGCTGGATATTGGTTACAGCCTCTTGCCGAAAACCGCCTTTGGCGTCCTGAATGGCGGCTCCGCCACCAGTTATGCTGACACCAAAAAGAACAAAGCGCTCGGCGATCAGGTTTTTTCCATTCTTGAGGCCAAATTCCATGAGATGGCGCCATCGTGCAAGGATGTGCCCAAAGGGATAACGCCAGCCTATACAAACCCAGACGGAAGTCCAGGCTATAGTTTTCTGGAATTGAAGATGCGGGCGCGGCTCATGCTGGCCATGCGCTACGCAAAGCGGATGTCAGTCAGCACGGTTAACGAGCGGCAAGGGAAGGAATTTCTGCCTCTTTTTCAGATGTCGAGTTCATTGAACGACGGACAGCTCAAAGCTCATTATGATGCTGTGAAGAATTCCCCCCTGCTTGCCGGACTTGCGAAAAAAACCGGCCTGGAACCGGCTCAGTGGCATACTGGCATTCAGCCGATGATTGCCGCATACAGCCACTCATCATGCGGCCGCCCGAAAACTATTTTCGACACAGCCTGGGGAAAGCCCAACTCAGCCCTGCCCCTCCCCGGCGGTCATGGTCAGTTTTTCCGGATACTCGCCCCGGTGCTCAAGGCCTTCCATGCACAGGGCATTCGCTTTGCCTGCCTTGGGAATGTCGACAATATTGGATATATGCCGGACCCTGTCGAACTTGCCATGCTTTTGCTCTCGGGCAAGAGCGCCGCGTTCGATTTTTCCTTCAGAACAGAATTGGATGTTAAAGGCGGCATCCTGGTTGAGACTGAATCCGGAAGCCGCATGATCGCCGATATCGGACCGGCGATTTCCGCGGAAGAAGTCGCCCAGCTTGAACAAGCGGGATATTCGATTCTCTTTAACTGCGCTTCCGGGATTTTCGACCTGGATTATCTGGTGCCGCGAATCGACCAGCTGGCTCGCGAGCTTCCGGTTCGCTTTTCGGATCAGGACAAGGATGCTGGCAAATATTCGCAAGCTGAGCAGGTAACCTGGGAGATTACGAGTCTTCTGCCTTCGTTCCTGGCTTTTGCCGTCGAGAAAAGTGAGCGATTTTTAGCCGCAAAACTCCTGGCGGAAAACCTTCTCACGAGCGGCATCGGTCTTGGAGATCCCGGGATGCCGCCAGCGATTCGGGCAACCTCCGAAAAGCTCAATGCGGGGCTTAATCGCCTTTTAACCGAGCGCTACGGACTTGCCCTGAAAAACGGCAAGTATCTGCCGGATCTGCCAGCTTGATCTTCCCGGCGGCTTGATATTTCAATGCACGCGGCTTACCGATACCGGAATTCCATGCATGATGCAGGAACAGCTTTCTGCGGTACCGTCTGTTGCGGTTACCAGATTGGGCGAAGCGCATCCTGAGCCGCTGCTGTCTGCGGTATCAGCATTATTTACAAACCAGCTGCCTTCATGCAGGGAAACAACCGATTCCCGAATATCGTCGGAA
>JAJTBL010000093.1 GCA_021286925.1 Spirochaetia bacterium
TCTGATCAGCTCCTCTTTTCGCTGCTGCTGGAACTTCTGGATGGCGGAAGGCTGCATGTTCTTGAGCTTGACGGATTCCGCGCGAACCTGCTCTTCAATATTCGCCCGCATTGTCTGCTCGTTTACCGTATTGAAGAGAGCGGACAGTATGAAAATAATGATAATATAGGTAAAAATGCCTTTCAGCACCCGCTTGAGGGCAAACCACTTGTACATATAACCACCTGTTCTGAATTCAGAATTTCACGAAGCGTCAATGCAAAGTAATTTCAAATAAAAAGGCGCAGTCCGCCTTTCAGAATCGATGAAGCGGACTGCGCAGAGAAATCAGAAGAGAACGAGAGCAGCTGGCTGGACGGAAGGAGCTTCCGTGCCGAATACGGACTGCACAACGAGTGTGTATGCTCCGGATTTGAGACCGCTCAGATCCTTTGCGGGGATTACAGCCTGGAAGTTACCAGCGCTGACAAACTTGGCGGTGTATACTTTTTCGGTGTTGTCAGCCAGAATCAGGGTGACGGTAACTTTTGCCTTGTTGTCTGCCGCTTTTGCCGTATCTTCAGGATAGGTAAGCGCTGAAACGGCGATGTCAATCTTCGCGTCGCTTGTCTTCTGGGCAGTGGCGGGCACTTTGACATCATCGATGCGGGTCAGCGTTGTTGCGAAGAGTTTCGGGAAGTAGTCGGCCTTGTACGGATAATCTCTGAAGGCGCTCAGCTCGATGTAGTTGTTATTGTAGTCAACCTTGCTGATAAAGAATGGGCCGTTGGAGATGTAGGCATGGCCGTACTTGTCGATGAAAGCAAGCGCCGCATTGTAGCGGGCAACAGCCTGCTCGGGTGTGATCCACTGCTTGATGGCATCGGGTACATACTTGGCGGCAACAAAATCCTGCAGTTTTGCTTTGATGTCCGCAACGCATTTCGGGTTGATGACATCCACTTCTGTCATAGACGGATCGCCGGAGAATGAATACTGGGTGCCCGACTTGGAGCCTTCAGCTACCAGCTTGGCCAGTGCTTCATAGATTTCGAAAGAAACGACGGTCTGCCTTCCCGGATTGCCTGCCTTGGGGCTTACGGTGCCGGAAGCGGCAACTCTGTCTTTGTCCATCGGCCAGTTGAAGTCGAAATAGGTCGTGAAAGTACCGTTTTTGTTGAGTACAACACCTTTGGAAATGGGCAGTGATGACTGGTACTGGGAAGCATAGGCTTCGTCAAAATATTTGTCTCCGTCGCCATCTTTGTTGGCCCATTCATAGGCAAAGGCTGTCGCGTACATGATGTCGGCCAGGGTTACCGGCTGTCCGTCATGCCATTTTCCATAGATATACTCAAGATTGCTCAGCTTGCTGTAGGATTTGAGAGCAGCATTTTTGACATAATCATATTTGCCATTTCCCACATCCTTGTATTCAACGCCAGTTTCCCATTTCTTGGTTTTGGAATTGAAAATCATCGCTGCAGGATCTACGGCGATTGTCCCTTCAGGTTTGCCGTCTTTGCCGGCTACGACTTTCGTTTCAACATTCTTGAGGTCGTATTTGACACGGAGCGGGGTGTCTTTGGCAGAATTCGGTGATTCAAAAGTGGACATATCGGAGCATGCTTCGACAATGGCTGCTGAATAGACATCGCTGAAGCCATCGACGCCGACAGGATCCCAGGAGCTCATGAAAAGTCCGCCGCGCGCTGAATACTGGGTGACGCGGAGCACTTTTTCGCCCTTGTCGTTGGGTTTGACATCAACCGACCTGACTGACCAGTTGTTGAGGCCGTCGCCGAGGCCGTACAGCATGCGTGCGTTGAACCGTGCCTTGTTGGCGACATAGTACTGAGTCTGGCTACAGACATAGATTCGGACCGCTTCCTTGAGAGCCATTTCCTGGACTTTCATATTGCCGGCCCAGTACTCATCAGCAGTCAGGAACCAGCCGTTGATGTTTTTCTGGGCAATATCGTCGATTTCCTTATTCTCATAGTTCCAGAAGCCTTCAGTGGCTCCGCCGGGCATGTATCCATAGTACGGAGAATACATCTGGCTGATGGTGATATCCCACCATGAACGGGTAGCTCCAGCTCCCCAGCCTTCGGTGTACATGGACCACTCCCAGGCTGCCGGATCGCCGGAATAGACAAGTTTTCCGGCTTTCGAGCGGTCATATTCGAGCCGTTCTACCTTGAGTCCCGCTTTTTCAAGCTGGTCTGCAATGTACCGTCCTTCGAGAAGACGGCCGGACGGATCGTCGACACGGATGATGAAACGGATGGTGACCGGTTCACCATTGTAAGTCCAGAACTGGCCTGTCTTGGCAAGTTTGCCTTTGTTCTCCGGCAGATCGGCCGCAGCTTTCATGGCTGCTTCAATATCTGCCAGCGCTTTTTTCTCATTGCCGCGGACGGTCATGCCCAGCTTTGCGGGAACCAGATTGAATTTATAGGTTCCGGGCTGTCCCGGAGTCTGCGCGGTAATGGCAGGCTCGCCGGCTCCGAGGAGAATCTCGTCCACAATTTTTTTCCGATCGATGAGCCAGTTGATGGCATACCGGACTTCCCTGATGGCGAGCGGGTTAAAGATGACCCTGCCATCCTTGTGCTGGAAGGTATACGGGGCCTTGTTGGGAATCGGGTTGAGGAGGAGCGACCAGGATCCTGACGGTACCGCGTAGGTTGACAGTTTATCCAAATCCGCCTGCTGGATGCCCTTATAGGTTTTGGCATTCAAACCGGTGAAAATACATCTGTCTTGCCCTCTGCGGTATCCTTGATGGCGATGGTCTGATCCATCCTTACATCATAGATGACCTTGTCCGCAATCGGACCATTTGGGACTTGCGCGTTCACGCTCATCAGCAGTGCCAGCGCAACAAGAGAAACCGTTAAGATTTTCTTCATGCAATCCTCCTTTTTTTAAGGTTTGCTTACTTACATTTTAGATTGTTATTTGGAAAAGTAGTGGAAAAATTTTTATTCGTTGCCATGGAGCTTTTGATAATTCTATATGGAGAATCGAAAAAATATGCGGAGATGCCGGCTGGGCAGCCCGGCACGCTTTTATCGATTTTTAACTTGTGCTTGGTTCATACCGGTACTATACTGTTATGTGCGATTGTTACCTGAACCAATTAAAGGAGGTTTCCAATGGTAAAAAAACTGAGAGCCGTTATTCTGATTCTGGCGGTTCTGCTGTCTCTGTCGCTTGTACAGAATGTCGCTGCGCAGGAAGTGAAAATCACCCTTCTGCATACAAACGACATGCATGCCCGCATTGTGGAAAGCAAAACTGAACTGGGCTATTCCCGCATAGCGGCTGCTTTTGCCGACGCGAAAGCGAAAAACCCCAACACCCTGCTTATCGATCTGGGCGACACCTTCCATGGGCTTCCCATCGCCAACATCGATCAAGGCGCCAGCGTTGTCAAACTCATGAATGAGCTTGGCTACTCTTTCATGACCACGGGCAACCATGACTACAACTATGGTTTTGACCGCCTGATGGAACTGAACAAGATGGCTGGTTTCCAGATCCTGGCCGCCAACGTCTACAAGGATGGCAAACGCGTCTTTACACCGTACAGTATCCAGAATATCGATGGCGTCCGCGTTGCCTTCTTCGGCCTCGCGACACCGGAAACAGCCTATAAGACCGATCCGAAAGGTATTGAAGGTGTCTCCTTCACCGATCCCATCGTTGAGGCCCGCATGGTGCTGAGCGAGATCGCCGGAAAATACGATGTGCTGGTCCTCCTTTCCCATATCGGTGTCGATAAATCTTCGGATCCGACTTCTATCCAGCTTGCCCAGGCTCTGCCGCAGATCGATGTCATTCTGGACGGACACAGCCATACTTCCCTCGCTGATATCCAGAAAGAAAATAAGACCGGTGTTCTCATCACCAGCACCGGCGCGTACGGGGCTGGCCTTGGCGTCGTAGATCTGGTCATCGGTCCGGACCGCAAGGTTGCTTCCAAAACAGCCAGGACCATCACTGTTGCAAATTCGCCTGATCTGAAAGGTGATCCGCGGATCGCCCAGATGATCACTGACCTTGGTAAAGCTCAGGATGCCGTACTGATGCAGGTTGTCGGCAAAACCGCTGTCGCTCTTGAAGGCAAGCGTGAAATTGTCAGAACCAGCCAGACCAATCTTGGCACGCTTATCGCCAACGCCATGCTCTATGTGACCGGCGCCGATGTCGCGCTGATGAATGGCGGCGGTATCCGCGATTCCATTCCTGCGGGCGATATTACCAAGAAGCAGATCTTTACCGTACAGCCCTTTGGCAACTATATCCAGACTGGCAAGGTCAAAGGTTCGGAGTTCAAGGCGATTCTTGAAAATGGTGTTGGCAAGCTTCCCGCTCCGGACGGAAGATTCCCGCATCTGGCAAACCTGACCTATACGCTCGACGCCAGCAAACCGGCAGGTGACCGTGTTTCCAATATCATGATTGGCGGAAAGCCGGTCGATCCGGACAAGGAATATGTCCTGGCAACCCTGAACTTCATTTTCAACGGCGGCGATGATTACCGAATGCTCGTCGGCAAAGCGCAGAACGATTTCCCCTCAGACGCCGAAGTTTTCATCAAATACGCCCAATATCTTGGAACCATCACGAATGATAATATGGTTTACAAGAAATAACTGAATTCGCTAACGATTCGGTTTTTCAACGAGGCTGGCCGGGCAACCGGCCGGCCTTTTTTTATGAGCTCTGCCTTGTCGGCGTAATTTTTATTCGATATTGTTAATACATGAAATTAACGTACATCGAAGGACCTGATCTCGGGAAAGCGCTTGTATCGGGCTCCTTCCAAGTCATGAATAATGTCGAATCATTGAATGAAATAAACGTGTTTCCAGTGCCGGATGGCGACACGGGAACGAACATGGCTTCAACCGTTCAGACTATCTCTGCCGCTTTTGCGGAAGGCATACCGGACAATGTCAGCCAGGTATTGGATGTTGCCGCCGCTTCGGCGCTCGAAGGCGCGCGGGGTAATTCCGGCGCCATTTTTGCCCAGTTTTTCCATGGGCTTGCGAAGGAACTTCGAAATGAAGCCCGTGTCAGCATGCGGAGATTTTCCGAAGCAGCACTAAAAGCCTCTGAGCATGCACAAAAAGCGCTTTCACATCCCAAGGATGGTACAATTCTCTCCGTCATACGAGATTGGGCGCTTCAGCTTCAGGCGCACGCTGAAAAAAGCAGTGATGTCACTGAAGTGATGGATTCGGCGCTGGCCAAGGCTCGCCTGTCTTTGGAAGAAACCAGAAATATTCTTCCTGAAATGAGAGATGCGCAGGTTGTCGATGCGGGGGCAAAGGGGTTTGTTCATTTTCTTGAAGGTGTTTTGGATTACATGAAGACCGGCGTATTAAAAAGCTTCAAGGCCCAGTCTTCCCGCAAGATAGCGGGGCAGGCGATTCACACCGCCCATGACAGCACAGAGCAAGGCCGGTATTGTACGGAAGTTTTGCTCCAGGGGGAAGGGATTGACGCGGAAGCGCTGAAAGCTTTTCTGGAAGAGCACGGCAACAGTGTTGTCGTTGCCGGTTCGGATACGCGCGCCAGAATCCATGTTCACACGGATTATCCATCGGTTATCTTCGACTATCTTGAAACAAAAGGCGAACTGAGTGGACATAAGATCGATGATATGCTGCTGCAGGTTCGCTTAAGCGGCATAAAGAAGCGGCAGTGCGCGATTGTTGTCGATTCGGCATGTGATATTTCTGATGAGTTCAGACTGGAACACGGCATAATCAGAGTGCCGCTGACCCTCATCGCCAACGGCCGGCCTCGTCCGGACGGAGAAGGATATTCAGCTTCGGCTTTGCGTGACCGGATGCGTACCGACCCTACCCTTGTCATGACGACCAGCCAGCCCTCAGACGCCGTTTTCAAAGGGGCTTTTGAACTCGCCCTGTCTTCTGCGGAAAAAGTTCTCTACATCGGACTTGCATCAACGCTCTCGGGGACTTTTGAAGCGGGGCTTCGAGCTTCTCGTGAATTCCCCGGGCGCGTTGTGTGCGTCGATTCCCGCGAGCTGACTGCGGGCTACGGCTTGCTGGTGACCCGGGCCGTTCGCGCTGCCGAGGCGGGCAAAAGCGCGGAGGACACAGCTCGGCTTGTTGAGCAATGGCGTCGCAAGCTGGCGCTCTTTGTGGCGGTGCCGGATCTGACCAGTCTCGAACGGACTGGCCGGCTTGGCGGCGTCAAGGGCTTGGTTCTGAAAAAGTTCGGGCTCCGTCCGGTTATTACACCGGGGCCTGACGGAAAAGCCGAATCCGGCGGGCTTTACCTGGGAATCAGAAAAGGGCCTGAAAAGCTTTTTAGGCTCGTGCGGAAGCAATTTGGCAAAGATGAAAAGCTGGAAATTCAAATTGTCCACGTGGACAATCCTTCTGCCGCGGTGGCTGACATGCTGGAGCAATATTTTACGCTGAGCCGGCCGATTGTCATCAGCCAGATGGGACCGCTGTTATCGTCTCTTGCCTGGCTTGGATCTGTCGGTGTTGCCGCCCTGCCGGAGAGCGAAGAGCTGTCGGCCGCTTCTGCTGAAGGGGGGAAAGCCTGATGATATGGCTGGCTGCGGGTCTGGCTGGAGCCTATCTGCTGGGCTCCATACCAACTGGAGTCTGGATAGGCACATGGCTGTTCAAGAAGGACCCCCGGGAAGGCGGATCGGGAGCCATGGGCGCGACTAATATGTTCAGGCAGTTTGGGGCGAAAGCGGGGATTCCGGTGATCCTGGTCGATGTCGCGAAAGGCTCGGCAGCTGTTCTTTTTGCTATCTGGTGCTGGAATTCGGGAGGGATCCGAAACGGTTCCGGCACGGCCGAAACCTCGGCAATGCTCTATCAGCTCTCGGCGGCTCTGATTGCGGTGGCTGGACATGTATTTCCGATTTTTGCGGGCTTCCGAGGCGGCAAAGGTGTCGCGACAGGAGCAGGCGCTCTGCTTGTTATTGCTCCCCTGGCGGCGCTCTGGTCGGCGCTGGGTTTTGTCCTCGTGCTGGGCGTTACCGGTATCGTTTCGGTTTCTTCCATGATTGCTGCCCTGATTCTTCCTGCCGCTGTGGCATTCGGAGCGCAGGGCCGGCCGCCT
>JAJTBL010000094.1 GCA_021286925.1 Spirochaetia bacterium
CGTTGATCCCGATTATTGCTGCCTGTTCAGATATATCAAGCCTCATCACGCTATTCAATTGTCTCAACACCATTCTGGAATCCAGACTCACAAGAACACTTTTTGTGCTTTCCTCCAACATGGCGGTTTCCGACACCGATGAAGCGACGGTTCAAATGACAAAGGATTTTACGTCAGCCCTCCTCGGTCTGGAGAATTCTGCAATTGCAGAATTCTCCCATCACGAGCCTTCATTTTGCGGTGCAGGTATTGTCTCGGCGTTTTTGCAAAGCTCCTGCAATACCGGCAAGCCACCTGTTTTACTTGGCTCCCGAACCTCAAAACTCATGACGGAAGCTGATGAGCCTGTCGTCGGATACGCCGCTTTCGGTTTTCCAGTCTGATTTCGGAGGCAGGTATGAATATCGAACTATCAGCACAGGACCGCGAGAACCTGATAGCAATTGCCCGTGAAACCTTATCCGCAAAGTTGGAACATCGTTCTCCAGCCTACCCTGAACACAGCTGGGCATTGGATCAACGGTATGGGCTGTTTGTCACCATCAAGACTGACGGCCAACTGCGCGGCTGTATCGGAAGGATGTCGTCCAATCAGCCGATTTTCGATACGATCAAGGATATGGCGCTCGCCGCTGGTTTTGAAGATCCGAGATTTGCACCTCTTACGCGCGCAGAACTCCCCCTCGTCGATATCGAAATCACAATCCTGGGACCGCTTGAGATTCTTTCGCCGCCTGACAACTTTGAGCTAGGCGTCCATGGTCTTTTTATTGCATCTCGAGGCAGGAGCGGGGTCCTTCTGCCGCAGGTTGCTGTTGAATACGGCTGGAATAAAACTGAATTCTTGCAGCATGTCTGCATCAAGGCTGGCTTGCCGCCTGAAACCTGGAAAAGCCCGGAGACAGTGCTTTACCGTTTTGAAGGAATTGTCTTTTAAGAAAAAAAAAGCGGCTCCTGCCATACGACAGGAGCCGTTATTTAATCAGGACCGCGTCTGATTATTTTGCCTTTTTGCTCGTCCCCTTGGGTCTTCCGACAGGTCTTTTGGATGCTGAGGCTGGCTTGGAAGCTGCCTTTTTAGCGGGAGCTTTTTTCGTAGCTGTCTTAACGGTTACAGCTTTGGCAGTTTTTTTAGCTGCGGCAGTCTTGGTTTTTTTGGCCGGTGCTTTCGCAGCGGCTGGTTTTCTGCCTCGGGTTGCTGTTTCCTTGGCAGCTGGCTTTTTCGCTTTGCCGGCGGCTTTTTTCGCTGGTACGGCGGCAGCCAGTGCAGCCTGCTCTTCTATGACGGCCTGTGCGGCAGCGAGTCTTGAAACCGGGACGCGGAACGGTGATGAAGACACATAATTCATGCCAACGCGGTGGCAGAATTTGACTGAAGTCAGATCACCGCCGTGTTCACCGCAAATACCAACCTTGAGTTTGGCTCTGGTTGAGCGGCCTTTTTCGATACCCATCTTGACCAAAAGTCCGACACCGTTCTGATCCAGGCTCTGGAAAGGATCGGCCTTGAAAATGCCGGCTTTTTTCTCATCAACATAGTCAGGGAGGAACTTGCCTGCATCGTCACGGGACATACCGAGTGTCATCTGGGTAAGGTCATTGGTTCCGAATGAGAAGAATTCAGCAACTTCAGCAATCTGATCGGCCAAGAGAGCGGCACGGGGCACTTCAATCATGGTACCGACCATGTAGCTGAGCTTGACACCGGATTTGGCGATGATAGCGTCAGCCACTTGACGAGTTCTGGTCTCAAGGATCTTGAGCTCTTTCGCATCGATGACGAGGGGAATCATGATCTCGGGAAGAACATTGATCCCTTTCTTGGTCATGTTGCAGGCAGCGGTAATAATCGCGGTTACCTGCATATCGAGAATTTCAGGATAGGTGATGGTGAGGCGGCAGCCGCGGTGGCCGAGCATCGGGTTGGCTTCATGCAGTTGATTGACACGCTGGACGACTTTTTCAAAGCTGACATTTGCCGCTGCAGCAAGGGCTCGCTGGCCGGCTTCATCATGTGGAACAAACTCATGGAGCGGCGGGTCAATCAAACGAATGGTGACCGGATAGCCATCCATGGCTTTGAAAATTCCTTCAAAGTCCTTGGTCTGGAAGGGAAGCAGTTTTGCAAGCGCTTTCTTTCTGGTTTCTTCATCATCAGCGATGATCATTTCACGGATGGCGAGAATTCGTTCTTCGGAATCGAAGAACATATGCTCAGTTCGGCAGAGACCGATACCTTCAGCTCCCAGCCTGCGCGCGTTTTCAGCATCGTACGGAGTATCGGCATTGGTTCGAACTTTGAGGGCTCTGATCTTGTCGACCCATCCCATGAGGGTTGTGTACGCTTCGGGGGGTTCTGGTTTGACAAGCTTGAGCTGGCCGACATAGACATTGCCGCTTGAGCCATCGAGCGTGATAAAGTCACCCTGCTTGACGGTTTTATCACCAACGGAGAAGGTACCCTTCTCATAGTCGATGTTCAGTTTTTCACAGCCGACGATACAGCATTTCCCCCATCCGCGGGCAACGACTGCCGCGTGGCTGGTCTTGCCGCCGGTTGCAGTCAAAATACCCTGTGCCGCATGCATGCCGCCAACATCTTCTGGACTTGTTTCTTTTCGGACGAGAATAACCTTCTCACCTTTCTCAGCCCAGGCTTCAGCATCCTTGGCATTGAAAACAACCTTGCCGGCTGCAGCGCCGGGAACTGCATCGATACCCTGGACGAGGAACGCATCTTTGAGTGCGGCTGACTGTGTCTTATCAATCATCGGATAGAAGATGCCTTCGATATCCGAGGTCTTGATTCTCATGATGGCCTGTTCTTTGGTGATGAGCTTTTCCTTGACCATATCAACGGCAATCTTGAACGCGGCGATCGGGCTCCGCTTGCCGGTTCGGCACTGGAGCATGTAGAGCTTGCCTTCTTCAACCGTGAACTCGAGGTCCTGCATATCCTTGTAATTGGCTTCAAGTTTCTTGCGGACATCGAGAAGCTGTTTGTAGGCTTTCGGATCCCGTTTTTCAAGTTCGACAAGCTTGATCGGGGTTCTGATTCCTGCGACGACATCTTCGCCCTGGGCATTGACCAGGTAGTCACCATAGAAAACATTTTCGCCGCTGTTGGGATCTCTGGTAAAGCAGACGCCGGTACCGGAGGTGTCTCCCATATTCCCGAAAACCATCTGGACAACATTGACTGCTGTACCCTTCACACCCTGGATTTTTTCAACCTTGCGATAGGTAACCGCTTTATCCGCCATCCAGGAATTGAAGACAGCATCAATAGCGCCTTTCAGCTGTTCGCGAGGGTCCTGCGGGAATTCTGACTTGATATGATTCCGATAGATGGCTTTGAATTCAGCAACAAGCTTTTCCAGTTCTTCAGCGTTGACATCGGTGTCGAGAACTTTCTTTCCCTCGGCGATTTTCAGTCTCGGCCTGGTATATTTTTCTTTTATCTGATTGAATGCGTGATCGAATTCTTCACGATCGATTCCCATCGCGGTTGAACCGTACATCATAATAAATCGGCGATAGGCGTCCAGCGCGAATCGGCGGTTGCCGGTCTTGGCAGCAAGCCCTTCGACAGAGGCATCGGTGAGACCCAGGTTGAGGATGGTCTCCATCATGCCAGGCATGGAAATCGCAGCGCCTGACCGAACGGAAACAAGCAGAGGATCTTTCGGATCTCCTAATTTTTTCCCGACAGTCTTTTCAAGCAATTTCAGGTGCTTGTCCACTTCCTTATCAAGACCTTCAGGCCACTGTTTGCCATTCTTGTAATACAGGTCGCAGACTTCCGTTGTGATTGTAAAACCGGCAGGAACCGGCAATCCAATCTTTGTCATCTCGGCAAGGCCCGCGCCTTTTCCACCGAGAAGTTCCTTCATCGAGCTGTCGCCTTCAGCGACGCCGTTCCCGAAAAAATAAACATACTTCTTTTTAGCCATCAGGCGTTCCCTCCCTTGGGACATGCGAATCAATATTCGCTTCTAATTATATACTTGTGTAAACTAATAGAAAGAGTAGATTATGTCAAGAAAGAAGCATCGCGTTATGCGATATCAAATTGCATTTCAAAGCCCATTGACAGAAAACGCGTGCGGTAATTCAATCAGTATAATGGACAGGATTTTTTTTCATGTCGACATGGACGCTTTTTTCGCTTCTGTGGAACAGATTGACAATCCATCGCTTGCTGGCAAGCCTGTTATTGTCGGCGCAGCACCTGGCAGGCGCGGCGTAGTATCGACGTGCTCCTATGAAGCCCGAGCGTTCGGCGTTCATTCGGCCATGCCGATTTCGCAAGCTGTCCGCTTATGTCCCCAGGGAGTATTCCTTCCTGTCCGCATGAAACGATACGCAGAAGTTTCCGCAAGAATTATGTCGATTCTTTCGTCGTATACCCCCGATGTCCTCCAGCTCTCAATTGATGAAGCCATGCTCGACATGACCGGTACTGAAAAATTATGGGGGGCTCCTGAAGCATGTGCTATGCACATGAAGCGAATGATACGTGACACAACGGGACTTACTATTTCAATCGGGGCAAGTGCAAATCGATATGTTGCAAAAATCGCAAGCGGTATCAGCAAGCCTGATGGGTTTTTATGGATCAAGCCAGGCAGCGAGCGCGAATTTTTGCGGTCTCTGCCCTTGGAAAAATTATGGGGCGCTGGCGAAAAAACACGGGAACGGTTGAAGGCCAGAGGTTTGACGAGCATTGCGGCAATGCAGGATGCGCCTATTGCTCTTCTTATGTCGATTTTCGGAACCTCGGGCGGACGTTTTCTCGCAATGGCCAGTCAGGGACAGGATCCAGGGGTTTTTACACGGGATGATGAAAATAAATCAATAAGCACTGAACGGACGTTTGAAGCGGATATTGTAGATAAAAATGTCCTTTCAGATGAATTTCGAATGCTTGCTGACGAGCTTTCATTCAGGCTGTGGGATAAAAAACTCCATGCCGGCTGTGTCGGAATAAAACTCAAATTCGCCGATTTCAGCTCACTTACCCGACAGAAAAGCCTGGCAATTCCTGCTTCGAGTGCCGAGACTATTTACCAGGAAGCTCTTCATTTGTTTGAAGCTCACTGGGTTTCAGGCAAAGCGCTTAGGCTTATCGGAATTTTCCTTACTTCACTGGTACCTGAAAATCATTGTGAAACCAGCCTATTTCAGGAAGAGCCGCGGAAATCCGCGCTCGCTGAGCAGATCGTCCACGAACTGCAAAAAAGCGGAAAGGGGAATCTTGTCCGCGGCACCCAGCTGCATCGCAAACGATAACCCGCCGAAACCCTGCGGTTATGCTGCATTGCAGAAGCATTTAGAAAGATCTCGTGCAAGCATGCGCTCATTGCCAGCATCAGCAAAGAGCACTGAGAATGCTGCATTACCAGGTCAGTTCAAGCACAGGCGCTTCCCCGCTTGTCACAATATCCTGCATTTTCCCTTCAAATATCGCTTTCTTTCCATCGGAAACTGCGGAGATAATTTCGAGCGAGGATGCTGACCTGATGATTTTCGAAGGCGCTGAAACCGTAAATTTAAAGGTATAGGGCGCGAAGGATTCCTTTGCGAGCTCTTTCATTTGGTCATCTATCGGAGGCACTTTGTCCCCCATCGAGAAGATGATTTTCTTTTCTGAACCGGTTACCGAAAACCGTGCCATCTGCCCCTGCGGATCCAGATAATACATGAGGGCTTCCAAGGAATCAAAGCTGATAACCGTTTTGACAAGGGTATCGGTACCATTTTTACTGGATGACCAGGAAACAAGTTTCAAGCCTTTTGCCGAAGCCAGGCTGTTTTCAAGGTCGGCTTTTGACAGAGGAACCGGAAGGAGGGATTTGTTGGCTTCGAGAGCACCGAAATTGACAAGCTCTTCGGACAAACGATACTCGGCGGTTACCGTACCGGAGTTTTCATTATTGATGACGATCGTTGTTTCCATCCCCATGCAGGAGGAAAAAAGAATCGAACCTAAAACAAGAAAAATGCCTGCCTTTAAAAATCTCTTCATCGCTGTTCCTCATTCATAAATTTCGGAATGAATTTGACTTTCATATATATTGACCGGAAAATTTTCTTCCACAAATCTGACTGCTTCGTTGAGCACCTTTTCCCCGAAGACTGGTGAATTGGAAACCAGCGCGGCACCAATTTCAGCAAAACTCAAAGAATCTTGAAGATCGACCTCCGAACAGCTCAGCCGAAACTTGTTGTGAAGCCGGTGTTTGATCCCGGAAACCACCTTTCGCTTATCTTTAAGGCTTGTTGTTTCCGGCAGTTCCAAAACCAGAAGAAGCATCGATACTACCATCTGATTCAATACTATCACGGAGGGCGATTCTTGACACCCCCTTCCCTGCGGGATTATTGTGTCACGCATGAAAAGAAGACTCATTACATCAGCCCTTCCCTATGTGAATAACGTCCCCCATCTCGGAAACCTTATCCAGGTTCTTTCCGCCGATGTTTTTGCGCGATTTTGCCGGTCACAAGGGTACGATACCCTTTACATCTGCGGCACCGATGAATACGGCACTGCCACTGAAACCAAGGCTCTCGAGGAACACGTCAGCCCCAAAGAGCTTTGCGACCGTTTCCATGCCATTCATCGCGACATCTACTCCTGGTTTGGCATTTCCTTCGACAAATTCGGCAGGACATCAACTCCAGAACACACGGAGATTACCCAGTCCATTTTTCTCGATCTCGAGAAGAATGGCTATATCGTTTCCCAAACCGTCGAACAGCTTTTTTGTGACCATTGCGGCAGATTTTTAGCCGACCGCTATGTCCGCGGCACATGCCCTGTCTGTGGCTATGAAAACGCCCGCGGCGACCAGTGCGAAAACTGCGGGAAGCTGCTCGATCCTACCGAGCTGAAAAACCCCAAATGCTCGACCTGCGGCGCTACCCCGCATCCCAAAGCGACCACGCACTTGTATATTGACCTTCCGAAAATCAAGGAAAAACTGGAACCCTGGATTCAGTCAGCCAGTGAAAAAGGCTTCTGGGCCAACAATGCCATCCAAATGACCCAGGCCTGGCTTCGCG
>JAJTBL010000095.1 GCA_021286925.1 Spirochaetia bacterium
AGAATGACTTTGTGAAGAAGTTTGTCGATCTCGCAATGGATCTCAACCTGTAGTTTTTCTGAATAGGCGTCCGGCTTCCCGGAAGAGGAGAAGCCGGACGCTTCTTTTTTTTATTTTATTCTGTGACAAATGGGGATTCTCATGACTTCAATCAAGATTTCCAATCTGGAAAAGCGGTTTGGGGATTTGCTGGCGCTTTCTGATATCAATATGCATATCGGCGAAGGGGAATTTTTTACTTTGCTGGGACCTTCGGGCTGCGGAAAGACCACCCTGCTCAGGACTATCGCGGGCTTTTACCGGCAAGACAAAGGGGATATCTGGCTTGGCGATGAGCTTATCAATGATGTGCCTGCGTATAAGCGGAATACCGGCATGGTTTTCCAGAATTATGCCGTTTTCCCGCACATGACCGTCTTCGAGAATGTTGCATACGGCCTGCGGGTACGAAAACTGCCGGCGAAGGAAATTGATACCCGGGTAAAGAAAGCACTTCAGAATGTTCATCTGGCAGGATATGAGGACAGGACTCCGGACAAGCTGTCAGGCGGCCAGCAGCAGCGGGTAGGGCTGGCGCGGGCCATGGCAATCGAGCCCCGGGTTCTTCTTTTTGATGAACCGCTTTCCAACCTGGACGCGAAGCTGCGGGTAGAAATGCGGGATGAAATTCGCGCAGTCCAGAAGTCTCTTGGTATTACCGCCGTTTATGTTACCCACGATCAGGAAGAAGCCCTGGTCATCTCCGATCGGATTGCTGTCGTCAATTTCGGCAGGATCCAGCAGATTGGCGTTCCCTGGGAAATCTACAAGAATCCGAGTAATCGATTTGTCGCCACCTTTGTCGGGAAAATCAACACCTTTGATATTGTGCTCAAGGAATCTGCGGGCAACGGTTTGCGGCATGCCGAATTTCGTTCCGGCGATCAGGCGGTGCCTTTTATCGTGCCGGCTGCTGGAACCGAAGGGCGCGATGAGGCAGTTCTCGCCTTCCGTCCGGAAGATGTCGTAGAAACATCCCAGGCTGAATCGCAAAACCGGCTTTCCGGCATTCTGGAAGCTACATCTTTCCTGGGTACGGTTGCCAGCCTTGAACTCAATGTGAATGAATTGCGTGTCGTGGTTGAGCGGCACCGGCCGAAGCAGGGTGACATCCCCGCCGTGGGGTCCCGCGTCGAATTCGCAGTTCCTGCTGACGCCTGTCTGCTGTTTGACAAGAAAACCGGCGACAGGCTGCGGGAAGGGGGGCGCAGATGATTGGCGGCAGGAAACGTGCGGATATCTGGACGCTGATAACCCTGCTTGGTTTTGCAATCGTTCTCGTGTTTCTCGTGTATCCGCTGTTCGATGTCTTTAAATACAGTTTTGCGGACAAGGAAACCGGAGCGCCCAGTTTTTCCAATTGGGTTCAGTTCTTTTCGCGCGCCTATTATCTGCGGGCATTCAGTCACTCAATCATCGTAGCCTTGCTGACAACCTTTTTTTCTGCTGTGCTGGGCATTCCGCTTGCGTTTTTTACATCTCGATATCGAATTCGGGGCTCGAACGTACTCAACACACTCGCAGTCCTCGCCCTGCTGTCGCCGCCCTTTATCGGTGCCTATTCTTGGATAACCATGCTGGGCAGAAACGGTTTTCTGCGCAATTTTTTCACAAGCATCGGTATCAATCTTCCGCCGATTTATGGTTTGCTGGGCATCGTTCTTGCAGACACCCTCCAGTATTATCCCTTCATTTCACTGATGCTCGCAGGAGCTTTGATGACGATTGACCGGTCTCTTGAAGAGGCATCTGAAAACCTCGGCGCCCGCTCGCTGAAAACCTTCTTCTCAGTGACCATCCCGCTTGTCATGCCCTCGCTGACCGGCGGCGCGCTCATTGTCTTCATGATGTCCCTGTCGAATTTCGGGACACCCATGATTATTGGCGGCAACTACCTGGTTCTTCCGACCCTCGCCTACAATCTCTACACCAGTGAAATTAGCGAAAGCCCCGGCATGGCGTCCACGGTATCCATCATCCTCATGATGTGCGCCTCGATTGTCATCGTACTGCAGCAGTGGGTTTCTTCGCGGCGGAAGTACGCTTCGATGCTGGTGAACCGGCCGGTGGTGAAAAAATTGAAAGGGATAAAATCCGTTGCGGCACATTTTGTCTGTTACCTGATTGTCGCGCTTTCCACCCTGCCGCTGGCGATTATCGTCCTCTATTCGTTTAAAAACACGAGCGGACCGGTCTTCACCAAGGGGTTCAGCCTGCAAAGCTACAAACAGATTTTCTTCGATGTGCCCAAGACGGTGACCAACAGCTTCCTGTATTCGCTCATCGCGGTTTTGCTGATAGCCAGCATCGGAACGGTGCTCGGTTTCATCATTGCCCGGAAACGGAATCTTGCCGTGCGAATTCTCGACCCGCTCCTGATGATTCCCTATATGGTGCCGGGAACGGTGCTCGGTATCGGTTTCATTGTTGCATTTAACCGGAAACCGCTCTACTTGGCGGGCACGGCAGTCATCATTATCATGACATACTTCATTCGAAGGTTGCCCTATTCGGTTCGTTCAGCGGCTTCGATATTGAAGCAAATTGATCCGGCGCTCGAAGAGGCGGGCATCAATCTGGGTTCGCCTCCGGGGCGCACATTCAGAACGATAACTTTGCCGCTCATGCAGTCAGGTATCATCAGCGGCGCTATCATGAGCTGGGTGACTTCCATGAATGAGCTATCCGCGTCCATCTTTCTGTATGTCGGGAAAACCATGACCATGCCGATCAAGATTTATCTGTCCGTCGCTGACGGATATTTCGGAACCGCAAGCGCCATGTCGACTATTCTGCTGGTGGTTACCGGCGTCGCAATGTTCGTGGTGACCAAGTATTTCAACCGGGGCAGTGAGACTTTCATCGCCGCTTGAGCGTGCAGGATGAGTGTCTCGAAGCTTGTATATTTGGCGCTCGGTATCATATAGTGTGCGCCATGTACGCACGATACGAATCCGAAGAGCTTGAATTTTTATTGGGAGCCGATTTTGAAGCCAGCCTCTCTGAGGTGGCTGACGGCTCCTTTTTTTCTGCCCTGAACCATGAAACCAATATTTATTTTCTCAGACACGGCCAGAGCGAGGGCAACGCGCGCATGACATATCAGGGGCGTCTCGATTATCCCCTTGACGAAACCGGCATTGCGCAGGCGCAGGATGCAGGACAGTGGTTTTCAGACAAGGCTGTTGATGTTCTGGTTTCGAGCCCCCAGAAACGCGCATCGATGACTGCACAGATCATTGCCCGTGAATGCGGGCTGGCGTCTGTGGATTTTCAGCCTTCGCTGGTAGAAGTCGATGTCGGCATCTTCTCAGGTGTCGATGTGGAAACCGCCAAAACGACACATCCGGAAATCTTTCAGGAATTCTACCATAAAAGCTGGGATGCAGTTCCCGGCGCTGAGTCATCAAAGAGCATGTATTCGAGAGCCATAGCCTCCTGGAAGCATCTGCGGGATTGCGCCGAGCAAGGAGCGCGCACCATTATTTGTGTTACGCACGGCGGCCTTATCCAATGGCTGGTCCGGGCAACTTTGGGTGTCCATACCTGGCTTCCGCTGATTCCAAGTTCCAATTGCGGCATTTCCCAGTATGTCATTCAACCTATTGCTGTAAACAAACCAGCCTTTGTTCAGTGGGCAATGATCAATTTCAAAGCCCCTTCTTCCAGAAAAGAGGTCAAGCCGGTATTTTAACGTGGCTTCTTGTGCCCATTGGCGAAAAAACCTCAATTTTTTTTCGGAATTTTGAATCAAAACAGCAATTCCCGCGCGTATATAAGGTGAGGAGGTGCACAATGCACAAACAAAACTTCTATGGCACTGGGAAAAACCCGGGCCATGCAACGTGCCCAAAGCATTTCATCATCCCCCTGCTGGTTGCAGCGTTCATCATGGCAGGGATGGGAAACGCATCCGCCAGCACCCGGGCAGTGCGAGACGGAGCCTCAGGATTTACGGCGGGAAGCTTTGCCGCGGGATTCACGCTTTTCGGGTCCCCCCTCGACATGGAAAGCTGTGCCATGATTCGCGGCGGAGATGTCCGCATGGTGGTCAATGCAGAGCGGAATATGATCACGGTCAACGTCATTGATAACGAATACGAGGCGCGTCTGGGAAGAATTCCGCCCAAGAAAGTGTTCCAGATTGATGTCCACAACCGAGTTGTTGATACGATTAAAGCGCCTTACATGCCGACAGCTTCAGCAAAAAAACAGCTGGGCGATACTTCTGGGTTCACGAGTAAGCCTGAAGCCTTCCCTGAGGGGAACTGGCTCATCACCAATGTCCAGGAACGCGCCGATAAGTATGGACCATACATGATTAAAACCAATGCGACAGGCATGGTTGATGTCTATGTACCCGGTGTTGAGGAAGGCCGGCTGAATTACATAGGAAGATATCCTGATACCGGATATGCAATTCATTCCAATACTGTGCCCTTTGAATACTCAAAATCCTATGGCTGTCTTATCGTAAAGCAGGCAGATGCGGAGATGCTGGCATCAATTCTTGAGGAAGACAGAAGCGAAAATCCCAAGGCGGTTCAGACTATCAGAGTCGGCACAAGTCTGAACTTGCGTTAGTCGAAACAATATCGTATGGTTATGGCAGTCGCGGGATCGTATGTACAGCTCTAAGAAATAACAATCGAGCCAATTTCACAACGGTATTATTTTTGAAATTGGCTTTGCGGTTTCCAACGGTTCTGGAGAACCGTTGGAACCAGGTGCAAGGTAACGTTAGTCTTTCAAATTGCATCTGCATTTTGAAAGACCAACAATTGAAGCTATTTCAGTATTCTGGAAATTGAAACAGGAAAAGGAGGGTGACATGCTGGTAAATGCGGCGGGAAAGAAGAAATGGGAACAGCGGGCGGTGATTGGTCTAGCAGTGCTTATGCTTGCAGGGCTTGTTGCCTGCTCGGGCAAGACAAAGGTAGTCGAGGTGGCTGCGAGCACGACAGTGCCTGCAGGAAAATCCACGGAAATCACATCGGAGATTCCCCATGTTGAAGCGCCAGTCGGTATGCCGGCATTAAAAAAAGGAACTGAGGGGGTTCTTATTGCCTACAGGCATACGGGGATTGGATTTGTCGACGCGAATGGCTATGACACCCTCATTTTCCGGTTTTTGACACTTCCGGGCGGATGGCTGAGCGGTTGTGTTGTTTCAGAGCGGAGGCTTGAGGGAGAAAAAGAAGTTGGCAGATATTCTTTCAGCTATGCCGGGAATGAAATCATGGTATCCGGCCAAACCGGAAATGAGCCGGCTTCCAGTCCGGTTCCCTTCACGACAAGCCCCGGCAAAGTTATTGTTGGAAAGCCGGCTTCACAGGTTATTCTCCTGGATAATGCAGATACGCTGACATTCCAGGCTCCTTCAGGAGATTATAGTGAGTCTTTTATGGCTGGCACAGCCAATGCAGAGAAAAAGATCCTGGTTACGCGGGGTGGCGCGGTCGAGTCTGAGGGGAAATTCGAGAATCCCGAGAAAGGCAAAATCGTGGCTGTTCTCCGGGACAAAAAGGATACGACGGGAGCTGAGGAAGTCACGACTACGCTGTATGTTGATGAAAAAGGCGATTACCGGTTCAGAACAGAAGGTGTTGAACCAATCAATGAAGTATATGCTGCCGGTTTGCAGGAAATGCTGAGCGGCGAACATGCGCTGGAAAACCTGGCTTTGATTGACTATGTGCTCGGAAAAGGCCGCAATATCCGGCCTGTCCTGGCGTATGCAATTTCACAGAGAAAATCAGGAAAATAGAAGGAGTGATGTGCACTGCAGGTTTCAGCTGGATGTTGAAACCTGCAGAACTTTTCAAGCCGGATCCCGTGATCCGGCTTTTGATTTTTTCTATATTCAGCCAATTTCAAAACTTTATTATTCTTGAAATTGGCTTTGCGGGTTTCGCGGTTCTTGAGAGCCGCTATGAAAAACGTGCAGTTTATAGCCTGACTTTAAAAGGGCATCTGCATTTTGAAAGGCCATCTATTGTCAAAGGTTATTGGCTGTCTGCCATGTTCTGGCTGAATATCGTCCACAGCTTTTCCGCGGGAGGAAATGATGCAGTGAGTGAAACCATCTCATGGCTTACCGGGTGAGGAAATTCAATTTTCCAGGCATGGAGCATGAGAAGTCCTGACTGCGTGCTTCTTCGGGCGCCATACTTCAGGTCGCCCTTGATGGGCCAGCCCATGGCGGCAAACTGGGCTCGTATTTGATGATGACGTCCGGTTCGCGGTGCGGCAGTAACAAAAAAATAGCGATCGCTTTGAAATACCATGGTGTAGGAAAGTTCGGCATCGAGCACCTGGGTGTTCGCTGGCAGACGCTTTTGTGCCGCATCCAGCGAATCATATGGAATCGCTACCGATATGTTCCTCTTTTTATCAAACACAATGCCGTGCTTGAGAATTCCCGCCGCAGGAGCCGGCTCTTTCTCAAGGCATGCGAGGTAAGTTTTGTGAATTGTGCGGTTTTTAAACGCTTCATCGAGGGTTTTGAGCGCGCGCGGAGTTTTCGCGAAAACAACAATGCCTGAAGTTCGGCGGTCTATTCGATGAACCGCTTCCAGAAACTTTTTACAGGAAGCCTGTTCCCGCTGAAGCAGGGTCTGAAGATCGAGGTCCTTCGTCTTGTCGCGCAAAACTGGCATCGGAGCGAGTTTATTTACCGCGATAACATCATTGTCTTCAAAAAGGATTTCATAACTGATCAAAAAACGCTCCTTGCACCTCAAAATACTGGATGCTTGAAAAATTTTCCATAGTATAGTGTAATGACTATAGTAAATATATTGGCGATTGTCACTATTGGGGAAATTTCAGAAGCAGTTTTTGCAAGTTCAAAGGCTTTTGGGAAATCTTCATTTTAAAAGGAAGGAAGTCATGAGTATTCATATTGCTGCAAAGCCAGGCCAGATCGCGGACCGGATCCTGCTCCCCGGAGATCCCTTGCGAGCCAAATTTATCGCGGAAACTTTTCTT
>JAJTBL010000096.1 GCA_021286925.1 Spirochaetia bacterium
GGCTGAACGGTTCCGCGGTGAAACGAATACGCTGAACGCACAATCAACGGTATCACCATCCTGCATCTCCATATGCCAAAGCTCGGCCAGGCGTTTGCGCAGCAAAAGGCTCCGTCCCGATCCCCGCCGCGAAAAGCGCGCCCGGAGCCAGCGCCGCAAACCCATATTTATCATGCACCCTGTCCAACGCCCCCTGAAGCCGTATGGATTTTGATTCCTTCGGTTCAAAAAGGTCCAGCTCAGGCCCCGCCGGGCTCAAACGCGAAAACACCACACCGACCCGCCGAAACCTGACCCTGCGGCAAGCGAGCCTCTGCACAAGCTTCCACACACACTGCATAAGTTCTGCGTCACGCACCAGAACCTGCTTCAGCGTTTCAGATGCGGACTGTTCCTTTCCGTCCGTATAGACAAGATCGAGTCGAACAGCCCGGGCGCCCATGTTGTCTTTCCGCATTCGGAACCCCGCTTCCGCTGCCAGTCTCCGCAGGTGCACCCGGAGCACCTCCAGGTCCGAGGTGTCGGGTTCAAGAGTCACCGCACTCCTGATGCTCCGTTTTTCAGGCAGTTCCGGGTTCACCGGCGAATTGTCCAAACCTGCTGCCCGCGCTGTCAGTTCCGTGCCCCGCGGCCCCAGTGCTTCAGCCTCACTGGGCTTCAGATCCGCCAGTTCGCCGATATTTTCGATATCAAGCAGGGTCAGCCGCTCTTTCAAAACCGGGCCGATACCGGGCAGCAGTTCCACCGGCTGAAGGCGGATCAGCCTGGTTTCTTCGTGCGGCATCAGAACTGCAAATCCCGAAGGTCTGAACACCCGTGTCGCGACTTTGGAGACTGTTTTGCTGGAAGCGAGCGCCAGGCTGGGATAAATGCCCAGGTCCTCGACAATGCGCCGCCTGAGCCTTCCAGCCGCGTCTTCCGGCGCCCCAAACAGCCTCGAGGTGCCAGCCAGATCAATAAACAGGTGCCCCCGCCCGGCCCGCTCGACCAGCGGCGTAAACTCCATCCCCAAAGCCCATAATCTTTCATCGGCCTCCCGGTACAGCTCAAACCGGGGCGGACGGATGACAAGGCCCGGCACCAATTTCTGCGCATAGCCTGCCAGCATGCCGCGCCGGACGCCTTCCCGGTACGCCGCCGGCGACAGATCCTGGATGACCGCCCGCGGAACATCTTCCCGGGCAATAACAAAGGGTCGCCTCGCCAGGCTCCTTTCCCGGGCAACTTCAAGGTCCGCCATCAGGCCGACCGCGTTGACGTGCAGAATCGTGCCGCTACACATGGTTGTTCTGCCGCGCATGCCAAAGGGCCGCCATGCGGTTCGCGTTTTCCTCTGCCCGCCCATGCCGGGTGTTCGCGAAAACAACCCGCACTTCTTCCGCCTGTCCCGAAAGCGCCTCAATTCTTGGCAGCCAGGACGCAAGCTCCGCCGTGCTGTAATCATAATTGAAAAGAGATCCCAGACACCCGCTTTCCCAGGCCTTCATATTTCTTCCATATAATTTGATATAGACCGAACGAGCCGTCACCACATCGATCCGCGGCGGCATTGCCGGGCAAGCGGGGGTATCCATCATGCAGAACGCAATCTGACGCATTTTTAGCGCATCGATGACGCGGGACGAATACCATTCCGCGTTGAAAAAGGCCGCCGCCAGCTCGAGCCCTTCCAGATCGCGCGCGATCCTGTCCAGATGCCGCCGTGTCTGGGCGCTGTATGAAAAAGAAAATGGGAACTCCAGCAGAAACACCAGCCGCCACCCCCTGCTGGCCGCCCTTTCCTGGACACGGCGGCATTCTTTGATCGCCCCTCGATACCTGCCCTGATCGGCCGCTGTCTCCGGCACCCGGGTTATCCGTTTGCCCGCCCGCACGGAACCATGGCCAGCTCCTGCCAGCTCCAGACTGTCCAGCGCTTCGATTCGGCTCCACTCGCCAAGACTGCCCTCAAAGATGCGCAAGCCCGCCGACAGTTCAGGCGCTCCCTTGTTGTCGCCAGGACATGGCCGCCCCGCCGTTCCAAAGAGAACGAGACAACCGTCAGCAGTCTGCGCTTGATTCACCATACTCTACATATACTACACATTTGTTTAGTATTCAAGAATCAAAAATCATTTTTCATAAAAAAACGCCGGCAGCCACAAAGCCGCCGGCGTCATACCGCTCATTCCGCTCCGCTGTCACGGAGCGCGCTGCACCGCATTATTCCATGACCGCGCCCGTTGTTCCCGATGTGACCGACCGCCGGTAGCGGTTCAGGAACAGACTCTCGACAGGCTGTACATAAGGTTTGAGCTCCGCACGCCGCCGCTCGAGTTCGGCTTCGTCCACAAGCAAATCCAGCTTTTTCGCAGGGATATCAACGCGAATAAGATCCCCGTCCCGGACCAGGGCTATCGGCCCGCCGGCAGCAGCTTCCGGCGACACATGGCCGATCGCCGCACCTCGGGTGGCTCCTGAAAACCGTCCGTCAGTCACCAGCGCGACGGTCTTGTCCTTACCCATGCCCGCCAGCGCCGATGTCGGAGAAAGCATTTCACGCATGCCCGGACCGCCCTTCGGTCCTTCGTATCGAATGACCACAACATCGCCATCCTGAATCGCCTGCGCCTGAATTGCCGCATACGCCTCTTCTTCGCTGTTAAAACAGCGCGCAGGTCCCGTATGAACCAACATTTCGGGAGCGACCGCCGATTGTTTGACAATGCCGCCCAGCGGTGCAAGGCTTCCTTTTACAAAAGCCAGGCCGCCCTGCTTGTGGTATGGTGTTTCGAGCGGTCTGATGACCGTTTCATCCTTGACCCAAACACCCTTCAGATTGTCTTTGACTGTTTTCCCCGTGACGGTCAGGCAATTCTCGTGCAAAAGCCCGCCGCCTGCAAGCCTCGCCATGACAGCCTGCACACCGCCAGCCCGGTACAAATCCTGAATATGATGCGACCCGGCTGGGCTCATACTGCACAGATGGGGAACCCGTTCTCCAATCGAATTGAAAAGATCGAGCGGAAGCTCCAGCCCAGCCCAATGAGCGATCGCCGGCAGATGCAGTGTTGTATTGGTCGAGCCGCCCAGCGCCAGGTCGACTGCAATCGCGTTTTCAAACGCTTCCCGGGTCAGGATGTCCCGCGGTTTGATATTGCGCTCAACCAGTTCCATGATCTTTCTGCCGGCATCCTTGGCGAGGCGGTCGCGCTCCGAATAGACAGCCGGAATCGTTCCATTGCCCGGCAAACCAATGCCCAGCGCTTCCATCATGCAATTCATGGTATTGGCAGTAAACATACCTGCGCACGACCCGCATCCGGGGCAGGCTGCATTTTCGATCTCCAGCAACTCCTCATCAGAGACCGTGCCTGCCATCCGTTTCCCCACCGTTTCAAACACGGTGGACAGGTCGATATCCCTGCCATTATGCAGTCCCGCCAGCATCGGCCCGCCCGAAACAACAATGGAAGGAATATTCAAATACGCCGCTGCCATCGCCATTCCGGGAATGATCTTGTCGCAATTGGTGACCATGACCAGGGCATCGAGAGCATGTCCCTGTGTCATGATCTCAATCGAATCCATAATAACTTCCCGGCTGGGAAGGGAATACTTCATTCCGACATGATTCATGGCGATTCCGTCGCAAACACCGATGACCGGGAATTCGATAGGCAGACCGCCTGCCGCATACACACCAGCCTTAACCGCTTCGACAATGCGTTTTAAATGCACATGGCCCGGAATTATCATATTGTACGCGTTGACCACACCAATCCAGGGGCGCTCAATTTCCCAATCCGTATACCCTGAAGCCTTCATCAACGAACGGTGCGGCGCACGGTCGACACCGATTTTAGCCCTGTCACTTCGCATGATACCTCCCTATTCGACAATAATTCGAATTTGCAGCGCTTCGATTTTCGTTTATTTCATAATCAACCGAGGCAGAAACAGCACAATATCCGGAACATAGAGACAGACGAACATCACCAGTATCAGAATGAGAATCATAGGGATGATCGGCTTGCTGATTTTGCCCATCGGCAGACCCGTAATCGCGCTGGCGACATAAATATTGATCGCCACCGGCGGCGTCGCCATCCCGATAGCCAGTCCGACAGTCAGGACAACGCCGAAATGGGTCAGATTTCCCCCAACTCCCAAAACTGCCGGGATGAAAATCGGCGTGAGGATAATGAGGGCAGAAGCGGTTTCCATGAACATGCCGGCAAGCAGAATGATGACCGCAATCATCAGATACACCAGAAATGGAATATTATGCGCTAAGCTAATGATCGCACCGGCGATTGCCTGCGGAATCTGATAAAACGCCAGTCCCCACCCAAACAGCTTGGCTGTCGCTATGATAAACATGATGAGCGCAGACGTAACCCCTGAGCCGACCACCAGCTTATAGAATTTTTTAAAATCCAGCGCCTTGTAGACAAATACGGCAACCAGCACCGTATACACAACCGCGATTGCCGCCGCTTCTGAAGGCGTAAAAACGCCTGAAAAGATGCCGCCCAGGATGATGACCGGAGCCATGAGCCCCCAGGTTGCCGAAAGGAAGCGCTTCCAAACTTCTTTGCCCGGCAGTTTTTCTCCCGCTGGATAATTTCGCTTTTTCGCCACATATAGCGCCCAGCCGATGAGACCTGCTCCCATCAGGATGCCCGGGATAAAGCCGCCCATGAACAGCCTGGATACTGATTCTCCCGCGATGACCGCATAGAGCACCATGGGAACGCTCGGCGGAATGACAACACCGATTGTGCCCGCGGAAGCGATCAACGCTGCGGAAAAATCGACATCATATTTTTTTTCTTTCAGATCCGGCAGAAGAGAAGCGCCGACAGCCGCCGTTGTCGCAGCTCCGCTGCCGGATATGGCCGCAATCAACATCGAAGCCAGGACTGAGACTATTGAAAGACCGCCTCGAACTCTGCCCAATCCCGCCTCTGCAAAGGCGACGATCCGCTCCGAAATTCCGCCCCGCGCCAGGATGTCTCCCGCCAGCACAAAAAACGGCACGGCAACCAGCGCGAACGAGTTATTCCCTTCCAACAGCGTTTGCGGCACCATCTGAGACACCGATTGAAAGCCCAATCGGCACACCAATGACCATCAGAAGCAGGAAAGCGCCAAAAATCAGGTATCCCATTATGCCTTCCCTCCCCAGACAGCCAAGAGGCTATCCAGCATATGAAGCAGTATGATTCCTCCATTGAGCGGGTACATCAAATAAATCCACGACATGGATATCTGCAGGGCTGGTGTCAGCTGGCTCGCTTCGCTTTTCATCAAAACAACTCCATACCAGCCGACTATCGCAAAAAAAGCTATCCCAATCAGCGCAATCAGCGTCTGAAGAAGCTTTTTTGAAGTTCCTTTGAGCTTGTCGAGAATGACGGTGACCGCGATGTGGTTTCCCTTTTTAAAGGCTACTGTCGTTCCCAGCAGGCTGGCAAACACCAGGAGGAAACAGGAAAGTTCTTCTGACCAGGTAAGCGCCGTGAAGAAAAAGCGGAATACCACCTGGGCAACCGTCACCAGCACCATGATAACCAGCGTTCCGAACAGAACAGCTTCGACAGCTTGATTCACCGTGTCGCTGAAACTATGAAGAAAGGAGGCTTTCGCCTCCTTCCCGGTCTTTTCCAAAGACATCCCCAACCTCTTATTTGGTATTCAGAATAGCATCGATAAAATCTTTCCCGTATTTGGGAACATAGGCGTCATACACAGGCTTGACCGCAGCGAGGAATGGAGCGAGATCCGGCTGTGAAATCACCATGCCTTTGTCCGCAAGTTCCTTCATCCATCCGGCTTCGTTCTTATTGTTGAAATCCCGTTCAAACTGGGCCGCTTCTTTGGCTGCCTTTAAAACCGCAGCCTGCTGAGAAGCACTGAGTTTTTTCCAAGTCATCATACTCATGATGATCGGTGCCGGCGCATAGGCATGCCGGGAAATGGTCATGTATTTCTGGCTCTCGTACAGCTTGAATGAAACAATGACATTCAGCGGGTTTTCCTGTCCATCGATCGTATGCTGCTGCAAGGCGGTCAGAGCCTCGGTCCATGCCATCGGAACCGCGTTCGCGCCGAGCGCCTTGAACGAATCAACATAGATTGGGTTCTGCATGAGCCGAATTTTCAGGCCCTTGATATCGTCAGGCGTGTTGACTGGTTTTTTGCTATTGGTGAGGTTGCGGAACCCGCGCTCCGCCCAGGCAAGGCCTTTCCAGCCCTGGGCCTCGAGGTCAGCGAAAAGCTTGTCGCCGATTGGGCCATCCAGCACCTTATAGGCATGTTCAGGGCTTCTGAACAGGAAGGGCAGGTCGATGGCGCCGAACTGCGGGACAAAGTTGACAAACGGCCCGCTCGTGATGATGCCCGCATCCACGATGCCCATTTTCATGCGCTCGAGCAAGGTTCGCTCATCGCCCAGTACGGCGTTGGGATAAATCGTCACCTTTACTTCGCCGTTGGTGTATTTTTCCGTCAGCTCCTTGAACTTTGTCGCTGCCAGATGGAATGAATCCTGCTCATTGACAACATGCGCCAGTTTTATATCGAGCGCAAACACGGCAGGGAGCATCAAACTCATCATCATGACTGCAGCCAGCAGTTTTTTCATCACAACCTCCTATCTGGTACTACCATGGAAGTACCAAGTTGCTAAAATCGTAACACCATGGTATACTGGCGTCAAGATGCGAAAATGCAAAATTGTTGAATAAGCTTGCGAAAATTCTGCAGCAGCACGGCTGTCGGAAAGGAATTGTATGGAACGAAAGCGCCTGGAATTGGTTCAGCAACTGAAATCCCTCATTCAGAGCAGCTCATTTTCCGGCAAGCACAATGGTACTGAAACCAAACTGCCGCCGGAGCGTGAGTTGGCGCAGTCTCTCGGTGTAAGCCGGAATCTTCTCAGGGAAGCCATGATAACCTTGGAAGCCATGGGGTATATAGAAATCCGCGAGCGGCAGGGAGCCTTTATAAGCAACCCCTACGCGGAA
>JAJTBL010000097.1 GCA_021286925.1 Spirochaetia bacterium
GGATTATAGCAGGATTGTATCCGGATGTGCCAGTCTGCATTCGGATTCAGTTTAGCTGCGTGCTATTTTGATTTTTTAAAATTCGGCCTGCCAACTATGGACAATCCCGACGGTCCTTCAAAGTGAGCGCGGCAGATTGCGGCAGCAAGAGCGTCAGCGGCGTGATCGGGCTTTGGTATATCGGCAAGCCCCAGCAGCATTTTGACCATTTCCTGAACTTGCTTTTTTTCAGCCCGGGCAGTCCCCGAGACAGCTTTTTTGATATCGTTCGGTGAAAACTCGGACAGGTCAATCATCCTCTGCCGGAAAGCAAGTTTGATAACGCCGCAGGCTTCAGCGACCGGCAATGCGGAACTGACATTCCGGAAAAAGAAAAGACCCTCAATGCCGCCGGCCGAGGGTCTATAGGAATCAATCAAGGTTAAAATTCCCGAGTAAATCGCAAAAAGCCTTTCCTGGGTTGGCTGGTCGGAGCTTGTCTGGATAGTTCCGTGATCAACATGAAAAAGCCGTCCAGAAACTTCCCTGATGACTCCAAATCCAACCGAAGCAAGCCCCGGATCAATGCCAAGGATGATCCGCCCGGATTCATCAGAACCGGGTGCCTGCCAAACGGACATTTCTTGCTTATTCTTCGATTTCGGGCAGCTCGATATTGTGATAGACGTTCTGGACGTCCTCATTTTCCTCGAGCTTGTCGATCAGCCGCTGAACCTTTCCAGCCGTATCACCATCCGCGGCTACGTATGTATCAGGAACCATCGAAATTTCAGCGCCGAGGGTTTCAAAACCTTTCGCATTCATGGCATTGAGGACCGATTCGAAACTGACTGGATCGGTGTAGACAACGATTGTTCCCTCTTCGTTCACAATATCATCAGCGCCAGCATCGAGAGCAGCTTCCATAATCTGATCTTCGGTATATTTTTCTCCGTCATAGCTCAGCACACCTTTGCGCTTGAAAAGATAGGACACAGAACCAGAAGTCCCGAGGTTGGCGCCGGAGCGGGTCAGAATGTTTCTGATTTCCGCGGCGGCTCGGTTTTTATTGTCGGTCAGAACTTCAATCAGCATAGCACCGCCCCCCGGAGCATACGCTTCATAGGTCAATTCTTCATAGGTTGAACCTTCCAGCTCGCCGGTGCCCTTCTTAATAGCACGTTCGACGTTGTCCTTGGGCATGTTCGCAGCCTTTGCCTTGAGGATGGCCGTTCTCAGCCTGGCATTGCTGTCAGGATCGCCGCCGCCCATACGGGCCGCAATTGAAATTTCCTTAATGAGTTTTGTAAACATCTGGCCGCGTTTTGCGTCCAGAGCGCCTTTCTTGTGTTTTATGGTCGCCCATTTACTATGACCGGACATATAATCTCCCTTTTAGAACGGTAAATGCCGCAAAAGATTAGCACAGTAATGAAATATATGTCAACGCACTCCATGCGCCGACTTAAGGATTTTAAGCGAAGTTCAGAGTTTATTTCAGTCGGGGCCGAGCCTTACGATCGTTTTACCGAAACCGCCCTCCTCAGGCCGCGCAAAATAATAGTCCGCGACAGCCGGATTCTGTTTCAGAAATTCATGGATTCCGCGGCTCAAAATACCTTCGCCCGTGCCATGCACAATTGAAAAGAGCTTGAGCCCCTGCAGGCTGGCCGCATCTATCTGCTTCTCCACTGCTCGCAATGCATCATTGAGACGCATCCCCCGCACATCGAGCTGGAACACAGCGACAGCAGGCTCGCCCGCCGGATCTGATGCCAATTCGATTTGCAAAAGCGGCTTCTGTTCATGCTTTACCTTAAGCGGGTACAAGTCGCTTGCCGATGAGCGCATCCGCAGAGAGCCGACTTCCACAAGCCAGGTGCTATCATTCTCTTTTCTTATAAGCCGAGCCTGCTTTTTAAAAGAACCGAAAAGCACGAGCATTCCTTCACGCAGGTCACCGGCGGATGGCGGCAAAGTCTGATCAGCATCAGAAGCATCGATTTCTTCGGATTCCTTTTCAAAATCGGCTTCTTCCTGATTCAGTTCCGTCCATTTTTCTTCCACCGTCTCTGCAAGGTCTGCAAGATATTGCTTGACTTCCCTGGTTTTTTCTGCGGTCGCCCCATGCTCTCGAAGCTCCCTCACGAGGTTTTCCAACGTTTTCCTGGACGCATCGAGCAATTTTTTCATTTCCTTCAGCCCGTTCCGCTTGAGTTCCAGCTCTTTCTGGCGAACCCTGAGGAGCGCAAGGTCTGCCTTTCGCTGATCCTCGACTGCCGCCTTCAGTTTTTTCCGTTGTTCGCGCTCAATCAGTTCGATTTCCCGATGCTTTTCGCTCAAGCCTCTGATGAGTTCACCGATGTCGGTCCGCTCCTTGCTCAAGTACGAGCGGGCCTGTTCGACTATCTCCTGATTAAGCCCCATCCCGGCAGCAATATCCAGCGCACGGCTTTCGCCCGGGATCCCCATGGCGATACGGTAGGTTGGGCTGAGGCTTGCCGGATTGAATTCCATGGAAGCATTGAGACAGCCAGGCTTGGTATAGCCATAATTTTTCAAAATGCCATGGTGTGTTGTAGAAATGGTCAGCGCGCCCATCCTGATAAAGTAATCCAGAAGGCTCATGGCCATAGCACAGCCTTCTTCCGGGTCCGTCCCGGCGCCAAGCTCATCCAGGAGCACCATGCTTTTGCTCGTCGCGTTTCTGGTTATGGCAGAAATCACTTTTATATGCCCTGAAAAGGTCGACAGGGATTGGTCTATCGATTGTTCGTCGCCGATATCCGCATAGACATTGTCAAAAACCGCTAATTTGGTGCCGGTCGCCGCCGGCAGTCCGAGCCCGGCTTGATTCATGAGAACATGAAGGCCGATGGTTTTCAGGGTCACGGTTTTGCCGCCTGTGTTCGGACCGGTAATGATCAGCGTTCTGATGTCTTCCGGCAGGAGGACATCGATGGGGACTGCCTTTTTGCCCAGCAGAGGATGCCGTGCTTTCCAGAACGTCAGGCCTTTGCTGCATTCCTGGGCAAAAATCAAATTTTCACGCTTTGCCTGAAGCGCTCTGGCAAGCCGCAGGTCAATCCAGGCGGTGATATTTCTTCCCTCTGCGATAATAGTTCGATTGGGTCGAATTTCTTCCGTTGCCGCTTTCAGAATCTTTCTGATCTCAGATTTGAGGCGCGCATCCAGCTCGACCAGTTCATTGTTCTTTTCCATCATGTCAAACGGTTCCATGAAAACCGTCTGGCCTGAAGCTGAAACCTCATGAACAATGCCCCGTATCCTGCCTTTGAAATTCGCCCTGACTGCGAGCAGCGTGCGACCGTCACGCTGTGTCGGTTCAGATGATTGCAAGGCATCGCGGAGTTCCGGATTTCTCGCATATGCCCCTGAAAGCGCCAAGATTTCCTTGTTCGTGCGGGCAATTGCGGTCTGAATACTCTTAATTACGGGCAAATCGCGCAGCTGTCCGTCAGGCGTCAAGATTTTTTGTATTATTTTATATATAACTTCAAGCGATGGGGCTCGGCTCGTCAGCAGGCTCACGGGGAAAAATTCGTCTTGCCGATCAAAAAAACTTTCAATTGTCTTATTTTCCATACTTTCTTTTTTTTGATTACCAAGCGGCTGCAGTAACAGCGCTTTTCGAGCGAAGGTTTGCAGCTTTTCATAATCTCGAATCCAGATCGAAAGGGCATGAAGTTCTTCCAGCTCCAGCACTACGCCTTCAACGCCGAGTTTTTTCAGAACAACCACGATGTCGGGAAAGCCGCTATCAGGCGCGGGAATTTCTTCTAAGGCTTTGACAAAAAGTTCGCATTCTTGTTTGAGCCGCTCAAGTGCGTTCTGCTCCTTAAGCGGGGGCATGGCCAGGCAAAGCTCCCTGCCTTCCGGAGAAACACAGTAATCGGCTGTTTTTGTGAGAACCGTCTGATAATCCAGGAGTGATGCGGTATGTTCATCCATTCGCATCCAGATTTCATTATTCCAATTCATCATCATGCTCCGCAGAAAAATTCCTGAGGAATCTGCTCTTCCTTCTTGTCCCGCCGGGATTGATCGCCCGCTCTTTCCTGCCGGGATCCCGCACCCCTTCTTTTTTCCAGGTTTCAGGCACGCTGAGTTCTGATCGAATTCTCAAATAGCTTTCATACCGGTCAGGATGCATCACAGCTTGTTCAGCTGCCCTTCTTACAGCGCAGCCTTCTTCATCCACATGGGAACAGCGTGCGCCGAGGGCGCAATCAGCTGAAAGCGCCCTGATTTCAGGGAAACAGGCAGGAAGGGTTTCCAGCGGAAGACTGCGGAGCGCAAGACGCCTGATTCCCGGTGTATCAATGATGCGCATTGAATCGGAAAAGATCATTTCAGCCATCGTTGTTGTGTGCCTGCCGCGCTCATATTTTACTGAAACACTCTGGATTTTCCGTTCCAGCCCAGGAATAAGGGCATTGAGAAGGCTGGATTTGCCGACTCCGGACTGTCCTGCGAACACACTGAGCCTGCCAGCGAGCGCTTCTTTCAGCCCATCGATGCCATCCTGTGTCTCCGCAGAGACGATATGAACCTGGTATCCAAGGTTTCTGTACCCTTCCAGCCGCTCGACTACATCGGGCGGCAATCCTAAATCGCATTTATTGCAAATAATATGGAGCGGTACTTCGGCAAGCTCGGCCAGCACTGCGACGCGATCGATAAATCGCGGTCTGAAAGGAGGCAGAGACGGGGATGTAACACAGCAAACCATGTCGATATTGGCTGCGATAGCCTGTTCAGCCCTGCCTTTTTCATTGTAGCGGCCAAAAACTGTGCGGCGGTTTTGAAGCGTTTCTACCTGTCCCCGCTCTCCATCCTGGGGAATAAGCGTAACCTCATCACCAACAGCAAGACTGTTATAGCTGGCTGTCAATGTTTTTATCCGCTTGCCTTTGATAGAACAAAGCCTGACAATGCCATCGGAACACAGCACTTTGGAAAGATTATTGGAAGTTGCGATTACGATCCCGTTCAAAAATACTCCTCTTGGACGCTTGTGCTAGAGCTTTTCGGGTGCTGACAAGCCGAAGCGTTCCGCCCAGTGAGCATACATTGGGTCAAAGGGAGGATCCGATGTCAGCAAAAACCGGCTTTCCTGCTCAGTCCGCTCAGCTGTTTCATCGCAGGCAGCTAGAATCTGAGCAAGGCGTCGGGCTACTCCCCACTGTGAATCCACAACCTTGACAGTATCAGCCGCAATTTTGCTGAGGTAGCGTTCGATATCTTTTTCGACATGAAGAAAATGGGTGCAGGCCAGCACAATCCTGTCTACTTTTTTTTCAAGCAGAAAATCGATATAGGGCTTGATTTCGCCTTCGCGCTCTTCGGGCGTAGAAAATAGATATTTCTTTTCCACAAAAGCAACAAGCGCCTGGGCAGGCAGTTTGATCACTTCGATATCGGAAGCATGTTCGGCGATAAGGTTCTGCAGGTAGATGTCTTTGACCGTACTCTCGGTCGCCATAACGCCGATTCTGCCTGTTTTTGTTTCCTGCGCCGCTGGCTTTATGGCAGGAACGGTACCAATGATAGGAAAATCCGGATGCGCTTTGCGGAGCGATGCAAGCCCAATCTGGCTTGCTGTATTGCAGGCGATGACGAGGGCATCGGGCATAAAGCGCGAACGCAGGCGCCGCACGCGGTCAGCGAGTATCTCCCGCAAGGAAGAAGCTGTCTTGGTACCATAGGGGAATCCGGCATTGTCGGCAAGATACTGAACTGACATGCCGGGTATTATTTCTTTTGCTGCCTGGAGATATGGCAGCCCTCCGACACCCGAGTCAAGAAAGGCTACTGAATACATGCTGCTGCTTCCACCCTAGCATTTGAAAAGCGAGTCGAATTGCTTCTTTGCAGACTCTGCTTTGTCAATTCCAGCAGGACTTTGCCCTGCCTTGTAAAAAAATTTCTCATCAATCGAAAACCACTCGCAGAAATTCCGCTTTTCTTTATCTTGAACCAGAGCGTCTATGGTCTCCCGACAATCCCAATGCGAACCCGGCGAATAAAATCGGCACATGAGGCATACATGCAAGTCTTTCCCGCAATCAGGGCAGACAGCGCTGAACCCGGGCTTCTGATCACGGGGAACCGCGGTACCGCAAAAATAGCACATGATTATATTTTACACCGCGACGAAAGTATGCGCAATCAGGCCGCGGCTGACAAAAACACCCGGTATCCGCCTTGCAAGAAGCTTTCGCATGGTGTAGCCTGAATATATGTTTCGGAAAAACCAGTGCGCCTACCCCGGGTGTTCCCAGCCAGCCGTCAGCGGAAGCGGATTTTGCTCCGTGCACGATGAAGACAGGGAGCAATCCGTCAAAACGCTGATTCACCATATTCAGCAGGAAAAACACGCGATCAATGTCGATTTTTCCAACATGAGACTGCTTGGCACCGATTTTTCGCGCATCCGCTTTATTGGCTGCCGATTTTCACATGCCATTCTCAGCCATGTCATGTTCACCGGCGGCTCTTTCAGACTCTGCTTCTTCGATCATGCCATGATTGATTCCTGTGATTTTTCGGGCGTGGATATGGATTTTTGTTCATGCGGCAATGCCGATATCATCGATTCGACCTTTGAAAACTCGGAACTGATCCATGTCAATTTTACAGGAAGCCGCATCCGGGAGAGCACATTTTCGAGTTCAAACCTCTATGATTCCCGCTTCATTCTGTCGCTGATCAGCCATACGACATTCGACAATTGCGATTTCAAGCGCGTCTATTTCATTCCGGAAGAAGGGTCCGAAGCGTATTCCGTCAACAATTCGAACTTTATGGAAGCAATCAGGGATGTGGAGCACCTGTATTTATGAAGATTTATCACCATTATTCGATTTATGGTTTTTCAAACACCTATATTCTTGGGAATGAGGACACAAAATCGGCGCTGATTGTAGATCCCGCTGAAATTTCACCCCTCATGATCGACCAGATCGA
>JAJTBL010000098.1 GCA_021286925.1 Spirochaetia bacterium
AAGATGGAATCCTTTGCCCGATACTCGCCAGCGATTCTTTCCAGGAGGCTGGTCAGAGAAGTTGTCTTCATGATTTTGCTCATTTCTTTCTCCATTGCAGATTTTTTCCGTAGCCTTGAGCGGCAACTATTGTTCCTTCAGCGGAAAGCTGATGTTTGCTGATGGAATGCGGGATATTCCCGGTGTGCAGCCGGGATGTTCCATAGACAAGTTCGCCGCGGACAAAAGTCCCAGCAATTCTACCAGCGAATCGCATTCCGGCAAAGGGTGAAATTTGGCTTTTGCTGAACATTTTTTCAGGGGTGAAATGCGTTGTGGCCTCGGGGTCGACAAGGACAAAGTCCGCGTCTTTGCCGGGGGCAAGACTGCCCTTGCGGTCATCAAGGCCATATCGCTGTGCCGCAGCCGAGCATGTCGCTTCAAGAAAGCGCTGGAGGCTTAATCTGCCGGCAAATAAGCCCTCAGAAAGCAGATAGGGGAAGAGGGTCCCGGTGCCGGGAATGCCGCCGTACGCGGTGAGGGGGTTGTCGGTGAATTTTTCATAGTCAGGAGCTCCGGCATGATCGCTGGTGACAAAGGATATGGTGCCATCTGCCAGTGACTTCCACAAGAGCGCTTTTTGGGCAGGCTCCTTGACGGGAGGGGCTGTTTTCAGGGCAGCGCCTAAGCGTTCAAAATCGGTTTCATCGAATGCCAGGTAATGGGCACAGGTTTCACAACTTGCACCGCCCTTTTTCAGCAAGTGCGCCGCTTGGTCGGTGCCGACGTGAACAACATGGAGGGTTGCCGAATTTTCTCCGGCAAGTTCCAGGGCGCGCCGGCAGGCTATGATTTCGGCTTCCATGGGGCGGGATGCGTAGTAATCTTTCCAGGTTGGTTCAGCGCCAGGGTGTTTCCGAAATTGTGCTAAAACATCGGCATCTTCGGCATGCAAAAGCAGTGGACGGTCCGCGTCTGCACAGGCTTTGATCGCTTCTCTGAAAAGCTCAGGGGATATGGCCGGAAAGGTATCCATCCCGGAAACAAAATAGGTTTTAAAGCCTACGACATGTTCCTTGAGGCTTTGAACAGCGGCCTCAATCTGTCTCTGCGTCATGGCACCGTGCAGGCCTCCGTAGAGGGCATAGTCCACAACGGCTTTGGTTTTTATAATTTCGAGCTTGCCGCTTAAAGCCTCCATGCTGGTAACCGGAGGCAGCGATGTGCAGGGCATGTCGATGACGGTAGTTACGCCGCCGCGCGCCGCTTCGCAGGTGCCATGGAAAAAATCTTCCCGGTGCGTAAAGCCTGGTTCATCGAAATGGACATGGGGATCGATGGCGCCCGGGAACGCCATGAGCCCTTCGCCGTCAAAGTATTCTTCTTCCGGGAAGGATTGTTTCAATGTTCCCGCTGGGGCAATAGCCCGCAGAATGCCGCCTGAAACCTGGATATCAACCTTTCTGAACTCATTCTCTCCAGGAAGCGCCGCAAGAAGGTTGCTGAAAATCATACTTCCGCTCCGTCCAGAAAGCCTGCTGCTTTTTCAGGAGTCAGCGGGATTGAATAGAAGGTTTTTCCTGCAGGATTGGCTGCCCGCAGGGCATTCAGTATCGCGAAATAGCCTGCAATTCCATACTGCAATGGCGGCTCTCCCACCGCTTTTGAATTAAAGGGCGTGGCGGGATTTTCGATTTCAGGCAGAAATTCGATATCCATAGTGCGCGGCATGAAAGAAATATCAGGCACCTTATAGGTGGAAAGCGTGTCGGACATAGGCTTGCCGTCAGTTCCGAAGCGCAGATCTTCAAGCAGTGACCATCCAAGGCCCTGGGCCAGGGCGCCTTCAATCTGGCCTCGGTCGACGGATATATCAAGGCTGTGCCCGATATCGTGGACAATGGAAACGGATTCCAGATCGTAGGTTCCGCGCATGGTATCAACGGTCGCGACAACAGCTGCGGCGCCGTAGACGTGGTACGCAAAGGGTTTTCCCCGTTCAGCTTTCATATCGTAGAAGAGGTCCGGCGTCGCGTAGAATCCATGAGCGGAGAGGTCGATCCGAGCTTCATTGGCTTTAACGATCAAATCTTTCCAGCTCAGCTCGGTCTTTTCGTCATTTTTAAAAATCATGCCATTTTCAAATCGAACGACTTCCGGGCTGGCCCCGAGCAGTTCTCCGGCTTTTCCGGCAAGCCTCTTTTTGATTTCCAGGCAGGCGATTCTAGCGGCCATTCCGTTCAAGTCCGACCCTGTTGATGCCGCGGTTGGAACGGTGTTTGCGACCGTGAGGGTGGTCGTGCGCTCGACTCTGATATTTTCAAGCGGGACACCGAGAGTTTCTGACACGACTGTTGCGATTTTCCGGCTGACCTGCTGACCCATTTCGATCGCGCCGGTCGAAACGAGTACCGAGCCGTCGACATAGACATGGACGAGGGCTCCAGCCTGGTTCATCGGGAGCTTTGTAAAAGAAATACCGAAGCAGACAGGAATTATTGCCGCGCCCTTTTTTACGGTTCGGCTTTTATGGTTGAAATCCGAAATTTCAGCCTGCAGACTGTGCCACTGTGTTTTTTCAAGCAGCCGGTCGAATGCCTCATGGGCACGCACCCGTTCCATTTCCATGCCGAAATAGGTCGAATCACCTTCCCGATAGAGATTTTTCTTCTGAATCTCGACAACTGGAATACCGGAAGCTTGTGACAGGGCATCAATCGCGGACTCGATAACAAAAAACGCCTGCGGAGCGCCGAATCCCCGGAAAGCGGTAAAGGATGGCAAATTGGTTTTGCACATGTACCCGGTTACCCTGACATTCGGGATCTTGTATGCGCCAGTGGCGTGCAGGACAGTTCTGGCAAGGATTGCGGGTGAAAGATCACAGGTGGAACCGGAGTTTTGGTAATAGTCAGCCTCAAAAGCCAGAATAGTGCCGTCCTGTGCCGCGCCGATTTTGAAATCCGAGCTGTAAGGATGGCGCTTACCGGTTGCCCGCATGTCTTCATGCCGATTAAGGTACAATTTGACAGGCTTTTTGCTTATCCATGCACCGAGCGCTGCCAGCGAAGCCCAGGTTGCAGCCTGGTCCTCTTTTCCGCCAAAGGCGCCGCCCAATCTCCGCGCTTCTACCTCAACCATGTTCATGGGTAATCCCAGCGACTGCGCAATGGCTCTCTGAACGCCCGATGGCCCCTGGGTGCTCGAGATGACAAACACCTTGCCGCCTTCGCGAACCTCGGCCATAGCGCCCTGGGTTTCCAGGTAGACATGTTCCTGGCCTCCGGATTCAACCCGTCCTTCAATGACGTAAGCGCAGTGCTTGAAGGCTTCCTCGGTATCGCCGCATTGGATGGTGCGGGATGGAAGAATAAAATCGGAATTGCGTGCAGCTTCACGGGGATCGGTGACAACGGGCAGTTCCTCGCCTTCAATTTCGACGAGTTTGGCTGCCGCTCTGGCGGTCTCGCGGTTTTTGGCGAGAACCAATGCTACCGGCTGACCCCAATACTCCCATTCATGCTCCGGCAAAAGCGGTTCATCCGGTTTGTTGAAACCAATCTGATTGACACCGGGAACATCCTTTCCGGTAATAACCTGAACTGAAGGATCCAGCGCCAGCGCTTTGTCAGTTTTTATCGCAATGATGCGGCCGTGAGCGCTGTCAGAAAGCCGAACAGCCGCCTGCAGACAGCCGGCTGGTTCCGGAAGGTCGTCGATATATTGTGTCTGGCCGCGCACATTCAGCGCGGATTCAGCGATATTTTTCATGGAAAGAGCTCCTCGGTGATGCCGTCTTTCGCAAAAAGACGGGCAAAATGAGCCAGAACAAGCCGGCCGGTCATCCGTTTCCGGTAGTCAGCGGAACCGCGGACATCGCTGATCGGTTTCACTTCTGATTCTGCGGCAGCGGAAACTTGCTGAGCCAGTTCAGCAAGGCCCTTGGCGTCACAGCGATTGCAAAGCTTGCCTTCCAGTAATTGAGCAGTTTTCTCAAGCAGAATCGGGGTCGGCGCGACACCGCCTGCGCTGATTCTGACTGATGTGAAGTGGCCGTTTTCTATTTTGAACGAAATGGCGGTGTTGACCGCGGCGATATCCAGCTTTTTCCGTTTTGCGATTTTTTCAAAGCTGAATAGAAGCGGATGCGCCGGTGCATTGTCCAGCGACAGTCGGACTGCGAGAATGGCTTCCTGCGGCTGCAAGTCGATTTTCTTATAGCCGAGGAAGAATTTTTCAATCGGCACAACTCGGGCTTCCTGCTTGGAGCTGTCTTCGGGAACACCGATGCAGAGCAGAGCGCCCAGGCCCATCAGCATCGCAGTTACATCGCCTACCGGCGAAGCGTTGGCGATATTGCCTCCAATGGTTGCAATGTTGCGGATGAGTGTACTTGCGAACTGTGTTTCGTACGTTTCTATGCCGGGCACGGCCTGCTGGACAAGCTTGGACGTGAAAAAGTCATGAATCGTGACCGCTGATCCGATGCTGACATGATGTCCGAATTGATCCTGAATTTCACGAATTTCGGACAGATGGCCGAGCGTCCGCAGCAGAACCGGGCTGAATTGCTGGGTGGGGTAGGGGTTGCGTACATAGTAATCAGTACCGCCGGCGATGAGAACGGCGGACTCTGCAGGCTTTATGCCCGCTGTCGCAGGTGAATTCTGCATGCTCCCCACACCATCTAAGAAAGCAAGGACGCTTTTAGGCAGAACTTCCCGCTCGACAAGCGCGGCAAGGCGTTTTTTCGGGTCGAGCGGAAGATCGGCAAAGTCCCGGCAAAGTTTTTCTGCTGCTCGTCGAATTGAGCCGTATCCGGTACATCGGCAGAGGTTTCCGTCCACCGCCGTGATTGCTCCTGCGATATCCAGCGTTCGCGGTTCTGCCAGCCACGCGGTCAGCGCGATAATAAATCCGGGTGTGCAAAATCCGCACTGGCTGGCGTTTTCGTCAAGAAAGGCGCGCATGACCGGGGTCAGCCCCTCTTTGGAATCGGCAGTCAGTCCTTCAATGGTGATGAGGTGTTTGCCTTCAAAATCGCCGAGCGCTGAAATGCAGGATGGGATAGCTCGATATCTGATCGTTCCGTCAGAAAGCTTTTCTCCCATGAGAACAGCGCAGGCACCGCAGTCGCCTTCACGGCACCCTTCTTTCGTGCCGGTCAGCCCCACTTCCTTTCTGATAAAATCGAGAAGCGGTGAACCAAAGGAAAGCGCGGGTACACGCCACTGGCCGTTCACCATGATTCCCTGGTTTGTCTTAGCATTCATGATTGGCATTCCTTTTCGTTTTGAATATTCAACGTCTATCAATCACAATATAATGAAACAGGTTCAAATTTATCGACATCGATAAGCCCTTTGTCGGTTATCTTAAGACTGGGAATCACCGGCAGGGCCATAAAAGAAAGCGTCATGAGCGGGCTTGTGTTGCTGAGCCCCTCTTCCTTGAACAATTGTTCGAACTCGCGAAGCCGCTGGATTACGAATTCTGCGTTTTTATCGCTCATAAGGCCGGCTACCGGCAAGGGCAGATCCAGGATGACTTCATCTCCAATCGTAAACACCAGCCCGCCCTTGATTTTGTTGAGATGGCGCGCCGCCTTGAAAATGGAAGCATCATCGACACCTGCGAGAATCATGTTGTGCGAGTCATGGCTTATCGTGCCGCCCAAAGCACCGCGCCTGAGTCCCAGGCCTCGGATAAATCCTTTGCCGATATTGCCGGAACCGGTGTGGCGTTCGATCACGAATATTTTAACAATATCCCGTTTGATGTCGGACACGCAGTATCCCGCTTCCACTTTGGGATACACCGCCGCTGCGCCGGTGATGATGGATTGTTCGTTCGCTTCGATAACTCGAACTTTTTGGCCTTTGTCGGGGATTTTAAAATCGTCAACCGTCAGCCACTTGATATTGACGCTGTCCCGGAGGGGAGGAAAGACTGATTCGAAATTTCTTGCAAGTATGCCGTTTTCCGCGACAATACTGCCGTTTTTAAAGACTTTTTCAACCTTGAAGTCGTCAAAGGATGAAAAAGCAATAAAGTCGGCTTTGTATCCGGGGCGGATGGCTCCGGTGCCGGGAATCCTGAACCATTGACTGGCATTGAAACAGGCGATGCGGAAAGCGTCCATCGGGCGCCTCCGTTGGAAAGCATCAGTTTCAGCGAATAGTCCATGTGGCCTTCATCACGCAGGTCGTTGGAGTGGCGATCATCCGAGCAGATCATGAAACGCGAAGCGGTTTCCGGTTTGACCGCAGGCAGCAGCTTGAGGAGGTCTTTGGCTGTTGAGCCTTCCCGCATCATGATATACATGCCCTTTGCAGCTTTTTCTATAGCTTCTTCCGGTGTTGTACATTCGTGGTCTGAGCCGATGCCGGCTGCGACATAGGCTGAAAGGGCCGCTCCTGACAGACCCGGCGCATGGCCGTCGATAGCTTTGCCTGCATTTTTAAAAAGGGCGATTTTGTCCATGAGCCTCGGATCCTGCGCAAGGACGCCGGGGTAATTCATCACTTCCCCAAGGCCCAGCACCTTTGAGTCCTGCAAAAAGGGGTACATGTCGGAAGCATAGAGCGAAGCGCCCGCCGAATCGAAATCGGTTGCCGGAACACACGACGGCACCATGAAATAGATGTCCAGCGGCACTTCGCGGGATGCGTTGATCATAAACCTCATGCCGTCGTAGCCGAGGACATTCACAATTTCGTGTGGGTCGGCGACAATGGTCGTGGTTCCATGCGGCAGTACAACTTTGGCATATTCCGCCGGGGTGAGGAGTGAAGATTCGATATGAACATGCGCATCGATAAGGCCAGGCGCAAGATACATTCCTTGCAGGTCTATTGTCTCTTTGGCTTCAAGTTTGTCATTGATGCCGACAATGAGCCCCTTCCGGATTGAGATGGTTGCATCCTCAAGAATCCTGCCACTGAAAAGATCCAGCATTTTGCAGTGGATGAGGT
>JAJTBL010000099.1 GCA_021286925.1 Spirochaetia bacterium
CTGCCTACCAGACTCCGCATCGGTTCTTCCAGTATTATATCACCTGCGAGTGCTTCGTGGCTGGTGAGCGGCAGTTCTTTCAGCGAATGTGCATAGGGGTAATGGCCAAGATCATGGCAGAGCGCGGCGACAAGAAAGCTCCGCGCGCCTTCATGTGAAACGAACGATATCTGGCCGCGCTCGATCAGCGCAAGCAGCATGCGGCGGGCCAGGCTGTACACCCCGATGCTGTGGGCTTTGCGAGAATGGGTAGCTCCCGGATATACCATGCTGACTGGTCCGAGCTGGCGGATATTGTCAGCGATCAGGAAAGGCTGTGCCCGGGTCAGCTCGAATATGCTTTCGGGCATGGGTATGTCTCCCCAGACCGGGTCCCGGATAACATGATCGAACTGGGAAGCAACACTGCTAAAGAGAGCTGATTCGGACATTCATGGATCCTTTCCGAAATTCTTACCTAACAAATCACCACAGCTTGCCCTTCCTGTCAAGTGCGCAGCGGTTCATGACAACAGGGCCGGAACATGCTATAGTACCGCCTTGTGAATATACAGTATCTGCGCGGCAAATCCTTTCATGCGGCTCGGGGTTTTCTCCACCATCTGCTCGAAGAGATACCCGACTTTACCAGAATCGACAATGAACTGATCAGCTGCATCAGCATTCCTGGCAAGGAAACAGCGATGCCTGTATTGCCTGAATCGGTCTATTGGACCAGGAATGTCTGGGAAGCGCCGTTCCTCCTGGAATTCGACTCCATTTCGGAAGCCGCCCGGGCGCTGAAAGCTATCCAGCGGAACTGGGCGCCCTACCCCGTCCATTACAGCCGCCGCACCATGCTCATCGCCGACGCCCTGCCGCCTCTGCCGGCAAAGCCCAAGCAGTTCCCGTTTACCCTGCCAGAAGCGCCGATGGGAGCCTTCACCCTCCTCGACGAGCATCAGCTTTTAGGCTCAGCCCGCTGTTCAAGCCCCTTTCCTAATGGTGAGTTTTCATTTATTGAAGACAAGGAAGGTCCGCCTTCGCGGGCTTATCAGAAACTCTGGGAAGCGCTCGTCCTGGCAGGCAGGATGCCGACGCCCGGCGAGCGCTGCATCGACGCAGGAGCCTGCCCCGGCGGCTGGACCTGGGCGCTTGCCTCATTGGGCGCCTCGGTGACCGCGATCGACCGGGCTCCGCTGGATGAGAAGGTCGCGGCGATGGAGCATGTAACCTTTCTCAAGCATGACGCCTTTACGCTGAAGCCATCCGACCTCGGACCCGCTGACTGGGTATTTTCCGATGTCATTTGCTATCCAGAAGCCTTATATCGATGGATTTCGCAGTGGCTGGAAAGCGGACTCGCCAAAAACTTCATCTGCACTATTAAAATGCAGGGGCCGAGTTATGACCGCACTACCACGAGATTGTTCGCAGCCATATCCGGCTCCCGGGTTGTCCATCTCTGGCACAACAAGCACGAACTCACCTGGATGCTGTTATCCGGCGCGTGAAGCGAACTTGGCTTTAAAGCGAGCAAAGAGCTCTTTCTGAATCTCCTCTTCCGACCGGCTGTCTTTTTCAGCTTCATCCTCGCTCTTTACCAGTTCTTTGGGCAATTCCTCCAGAAACGGAGATGGCGCGGGCGTTAGAACCTGACTGTAATGTTTGCGTTCCAGACATCGGCTCAAATACAGCCGCTTTCTGGCGCGGGTGAGCGCGACATAGAAAAGTCGCCGTTCTTCTTCGATATCGCCGTCGCCTTCCTCCACGGAACGGGCGTGCGGCATGATCCCATCTTCGCATCCAGGCAGAAAGACAATTTCATATTCGAGCCCTTTTGCCGAATGAATGGTCAAAAGGCTCACCTTGCCCTCCGTGTCCTCGGGGTCATCGCGGGTTATCAGAGAAATTCTGGCAAGATACGCGAAAAGGCTGGTGTCAAAAATGTCTGGATCACGCTCCCAGCGCTCAATTGAAGCGATCAGAAGTTCGATATTGCGGTATTTCCAGCCAGCGACCTTATCGTCCGACTTGTGTTCTTCCAGCAAATACCGCCAGTAGCCGATTTCCTTGACCATTTCACGCAGTTGTGCCGAAACCGGAATTTTTCTGGAAAGCATTGCGCTCCGGGCATTGGCAAGATATGCAAAGAACTCGATGGCGTCGCGTGTCGCGTGCTGCTGACACAAAGGATGATTTGCACCCTCAAGCGCTTCAAGCGCATCATGCAGTGATTGATTGCGGCCACGCGCGTAGGAAATCAATTTTTCCAGGCCGACTTTTCCGATTCCGCGGCGAGGAACATTGATAATTCGCATAACGCTGACATCGTCGTCGGGGTTTGCTGCAGCGCGCAGATAGGCAATCATGTCTTTGACTTCTTTTCGCTGATAGAACGAAGGACCTCCTGCGGTTCGATACGGAACCCCGGCTTCCATCAAGGTCTCTTCAATAATTCTAGCTTGCGAATTCGTCCTCACGAGAATGCCGAAATCCTGCCATGAAAGACCTTCCGATATCCGCAGCACCCGGATTTTTTCCACGATTCGCTCCGCTTCTTCAGCCTCATCCTTTTCTTCGCTGTAGACAATCGGCACGCCCTGAAGATCTGAAGGCGACCAGAGATTCTTCTTTTTCCGTTTAACGTTGTGCGCTATTACCGAGTTAGCCGCTTTCAAAATTGTCGAGGTTGAACGATAATTGCGCTCCAGCTTGATTTCAAAGTATCCGGGATGGTCGCGTTCGAATTTTTCGATATTGCCGAAATTGGCCCCGCGCCATGAATAGATCGACTGGTCATCATCGCCGACTGCACAGATATTATCGCCCGCAAAGGCCATGATGAATTCATACTGCTGGAGCGAGGTATCCTGAAATTCATCAATCATGATATGGCTGAAGCGCGCCCTGAGGCGATCCGCAATATCAGGAAACCGCGAAAAAAGTTCTATCGGCATCGCAATGAGATCATCAAAATCAACCGCGTTGTAAATATAAAGCGCTTTGCGGTATTCTCTGAAAAGCCGCTGGTAGACTTCCCCTGCCTGCCTGAACACTTCGAGGCTTTCATAGCAGTTTTCACCCGCCGCCCTGCCCGGCAGAAGCGCGGTTTTGCACTGCGAAATGAATCGGACAATATCCTGGACATCGATGCTGTCCATTGCAAGCCCGGTTTCGCGAGCGCATTCCTTGACTGAGGCCATTCGGTCCTGCTCATCATAAATCGTAAAATTTTCTTTCCAGCCAAGCCTGTGAATTTCATGCCGGAGAATCCAGGCGCCGAATGCGTGAAACGTCGAAACCATCAGTTCCTTCAAGGGTTTCCGTACCAGTTCCCGCGCTCGATCCGACATCTCTTTTGCGGCCTTGTTCGTAAAGGTCAGGGCGAGAATAGATTTTTCGGGAACCCCGTCCAGCAGAAGTTTGGCGATTCTATAGGTAATGACCCTGGTCTTGCCTGAACCGGCACCGGCTATAATCAAGACCGGCCCTTCGGTTCTGGTGACCGCGGCATACTGCTCCGGATCCAGTTCTTTTGAGAAATCCATGTTGTTAAAAACCTTTCAGAATTGTTTGAAGAAGATTGTTCTAGTTCCTGCTCCAAAAGCGAGCACCAGAATCCCGACAATAATGCCGGCGATGCAGACCCCGGCCATGATGGCAGGGATGGCTTTCCTTTTTTGCATGCCCAGAATCCAAGCGCCGAGCGCGCCAGTCCATGCCCCAGTAACCGGCAGAGGAATGGCGACAAAGAGCAATAATCCCAGATAACCATATTTTTCAACTTTCGGATGCACTTTCAACCGGGTTTTTTCGACAAAGCGATCAAAAAACCCTCGATAGAGATCCCAGCGATACAGAAATTTATGGAGGGTCGAAAGAAAAACGAAAACCACCAGCGGCACGAGTGCATTGAAGCCGATGCTGACCAGCACAGCAGCTGGCAAAGAAACGCCGCGGAGAACGGCAAACGGTATGGCACCTCGCAGTTCCGAGATTGGAGCGAGCGCGAGAAGGGCGGTCAAGAGCAGGGTTGTTGTGGTCATTCCGAATCGGAGTATAACGGTTTTCCAGGCTGATGGCAAGTGAGGCTGGAAGATATTTTACCGATCCCGCAATTTCCAAGCTCGGCGCCAGTCGAATTCTTCAGGGCCGAAACACAAGAAAGTCGCGGATTTTTCTAGCAAGCTGTGAAGCTTCGGGCTGTATCCATTGAATTCCTGGCAATGATCTGAAGAATGTCATCTGCCGCTTGGCGTACTGCCTTGTATGAAGCGTGATAGCTGCGTTTATTGCGTCCAGACCGCTGGATTCAAGCTCGAAAAACTCACGGTAGCCGATTGCTTGCATGCCGGGGCAGTCCGCGCTGTATCCCATTTGTCTGAGCCTTGCAACTTCCGCAGGAAGCCCCGCTGCGAACATAGCCTTCACGCGATGCTCTATGCGCTGCCTGAGTTCTTCGCGGGGCCGCTCCACCCCCAGCACCAGAAAACGATAGCCGGGCCGCGGCGAATCAGAAGGCGCAAAGGCAGACAAAGGTTTCCCGCTTGCCCGGATAATCTCGAGTGCCCGGGTCAGACGGTAGACATCATTGTACGCAATCCGCGCAGAGCTCTCCGGATCGGCTTTCAAAAGCTCTTCCCGCAAGGCGCTGATTCCGAAGCGCTGCAAATCTTCCTGGACTTGTTTTCGGACAGCGGGGTCTGAAGGCGGCGCCGGCGGCGGTCCAAGAATAAAGTTTTTCAGATAGAATCCGGTTCCGCCGCTGATGATCGGAAGCACCCGGCCGCGCATCCCTTCAATCAGACGGTCCGCCAGTCTGACAAATTCACCGGCGGTATATTGTTATCAGGGTTCTTGATATCGATCAGGTGGTGCGGAAGCGCAGACTGCAATACGGCATCGGGCTTTGCTGTTCCAATGTCCATGCCGCGGTATGCCTGCATGGAATCGGCGCTGATAATTTCTGCATGGTCATAGGGCGCGGTGATTTTTCCAGCAAGTGAGTGAAAAAAATCAGGAGCTCCTTTCGCAAAAAGCTGTGAAAGAAGCTCCGTTTTGCCCGAAGCCGTCGGGCCGGTTACAATGATGATGTCAGTCGGTGATGAATTTGTATTCAACAGTCTTTTCAAAGATGTGCCGTGTTGCCAGGGAGACAACCTTGCCATTGTTCTTTTCAACATCCGGAGTCTTCATGACTGCCAGGTGAAAAGCCCGCCTGTTGATGGCAACGGTAAGTTCATAGGCGTTTTTATTATAATTGATGAGCTCTTCGAGCGGCATGATCATGCTTCTCCCCTCCATTTTCTTTTTATCCAAATATGCAATCAGAGCCCCAATTCGCCCAATCGTTTATCAAGATCCTGCAGGAGGCTTGAGGCTTCATAATCCCTAGACACTGTCTGCTTCTGCTCTTTGGATTGATGCATTTCATCGAGCGTCAGGAGATTGGTGATAATGGCCAGCTTCAGCGGATCCACGATTTTCATCTGCCGAGAAATGTCCGAAAGTCGCTTTTTAAGTTCGGCCACCAAGCCCTGGATATATTCAGGGTCATCGTCGGTTTTGATGGAAAATGATACGCCGAGGATTTCAATCGATACAATTCTCGGTGTTCCGGTGTTTTCAGACATGGCGCTTCCGCTCTTTGCTCCGTCAGAAGATGTCGAGCTCATTATCGGCTCCGTGAAACGTGGCATCCTGGGACACAAGGGTCGACTGGGACTCGTCAACCGCCTCCACCTTTTCGTCCCCAGGCTGAACCGATTCTTCCAAATCGGCGCTTTTCTGCACGGAAATACCCATCACCAGATCTTCAAAGGCGTCCAGCTTTTCCAAGGCGTGAACAAGTCCATCTTCAATCCTGGCTTGTTCCTTCCTCAGCTCCTCAGCATGGCTTTCAAGCTCAGCCGCCCGATGTTCGGCAGCCAGTGCTCTGTCGCGATATGAGGCAACTTCGGCTTCCGCAGCATTGGCTTTGCGTTCGAATGCGGCTGCCCGCTCCGCTGCTTCAGCGGCGCGAAGCTCCGCTTCTTTGGCCCGCTCTTCAGCTTCCCGGGCCTTGGAAGTCAGCTCTTCGATACGGGAGCTTGATTCGGAAGCAAGCCGTACCGAAAGCGCTGTTTTTCTCTCGAGCTCGGAATATGCGTTTCGAACCTGCTCTTCGGCGCGGGTTGCGTCGATGAGTTTCTGTTCCAGTTCCGCGTTTTCCCTGCGAAGTTTGTCAATCAGGACAACCGCTTTTTCGACCCGTGCCTCGAGGGCACGGATTTGCTCGAGACTGACCATGGCTTATGCCTGCAAGGCTGACTTGGCCTTGTCGACAACTGCGGTGAACGCTGCCGGATCGCGGACTGCGAGATCGGCAAGCAATTTGCGATCGAGCGTGACACCTGATTTATTCAGCCCTTCGATAAAGCGGCTGTAGGTAATATCCTGGGCACGGCAGGCTGCGTTGATTCGGGCGATCCAGAGGGTTCTGAAATCTCCCTTCTTGTCGCGCCTGTCCTTGTAGGCATCAGACAGAGCCTTGGCTACAGCGTCTTTGGCAACTTTGTAGTTGGAATGGCGTCTTCCCCAATACCCTTTGGCAATCTTCAATATTTTTTTGCGGTGATCTTTTCTTCTGGTACCGTCTACTGCTCTTGGCATAGTTTTTCTCCTGTACTAACGGGCGCTCTCAGCCATTGGGCAAAAGCTTCTTCTTGATCTGATGAACCGGACCGGCATCAACAAAGCCTGGCTTTCTGAGATTTCTCTTTCGCTTGGTGGTTTTCTTGGTAAGAATATGGCGAAGATTCATCTTCTTGTATTTTACCTTTCCACTGGCGGTCAGGGTAAATCGCTTGCTGGCCGCTTTCTTTGTTTTCATCTTGGGCATAATCTACCATCCTTGACGTAATCTGGCTTATTCTGCTGTGACACCGGA
>JAJTBL010000100.1 GCA_021286925.1 Spirochaetia bacterium
CCGAGCATGATTACCTTTCCCATGACATCGGGAACGGTAACGCCCTTGGGCCGGCCGCCGAATATCAGAACGCCCAAGTTTTCTATCAGAAATGAAGCGCCGATGGCGCTGATCATGATAGAAATTCTGGGAGAATCCCGCAAAGGCCGATAAGCAATCCGTTCAAGCCCGATACCGAAAAATGCTGTCAGAACAATAGCGATGAGCAGTGATGCCCACCACGGCAGCGCTACAAGGCTGACACCATAAAACGCCACATAGGCACCCAGCATGAAAACATCGCCATGCGCAAAATTTATCAACCGCAGAATACCATAGACCATCGTGTAGCCGATGGCGATGAGCGCATAGAGACTGCCAAGCGACAGGGCATTGACAATGTGCTGTAAAAGTAATGCTACAGTCATGCTTCCTCTATCGTGAAAAAACACGGGCCTGCGAGAAAGCGTCAGCTTTGACCAGGCCCGGATTGTTGTAAAATTATGACATTCCGAAAAGCGCTCTATGCGGGATTCCGAAATGTCCCGCCTTAATTAGGGCTGTACAGTTGCCAGATAGCTGAACTTGCCGTCTTTGACAGTTTTGATAACTGCGCTCTTGACAGCATCGCCTTCAGCGTCGAGCGTTATCATGCCAGCGGCGCCGGGGAAGTTGGCGGTTTTGGCAATTTCGTCTCTGATTTTGACCTTATCGAGGCTCTGAGCCTTTTCGATAGCGGCGCGGGCGACCAGGTATCCATCAAAGCCAAGCGCGGTAACAGCTGCCGGTTCTTTGTTGTACTTCTGTCGATAGGCGTCGAGGAAGACTTTGGAAGTTTCGGTGATGGGAACTTCGGTCGCAAAGAATGTGGAGAAAACAGCGCCTTCAACAGCTGCTTTTCCAACATCGAGGAACTCGGGGGTTTCCCAGGTGTCGCCGCCGAGGAACGGAGTCTTGATACCCAATTCACGAGCCTGCTTGATGATAAGAGCGCTTTCGGTAAAGTTGCCCGGTGCAAAGATGACATCCGGTTTGAATTTCTTGATTTCAGTCAGCTGGGCGGCAAAGTCAGTGTCGCCGGTGTTGTAGTTGAGTTCAGCAAGGATGGAAGCGTCATCGCCAGTCAGCTGTTTGAAGCTGTCTACAAAGTATTTGGCGAGGCCGACGGAATAATCGTTGGAGACTTCGCGGATGATGACGGCTTTCTTGGCACCAAGCTCTTTGGCGGCATAGGTCGCCATGACAGTGCCCTGGAAAGGATCCAGGAAGCAGACGCGGAAGTAGTATTCATTTCCCTTGGTCACGAGGGGGTTGGTGCAGGAGAGGCCAACAGCTGGGGTCTTGGCCTGCTTGACAATGGGACCAGCGGCCATGGAGAGCGAAGAGCCCCACGAACCGAGAACAACGTGGACTTTGTCTTTGTCGACAAGGCGCTGAGCGGCGTTGGCTGCTTCGACTTTGTCAGACTTATTGTCTGCGATCACCAATTCAATCTTGTACTCTTTTCCGCCAACCGTAACTGTGGGATACAGCTCATTGGCAAGCTTGATGCCTTCTACTTCAAGGGCACCGCCGCCGGCATTCGCGCCGGTCAGAGGTTCAAAAACACCAAACTTTACGGTCTTGGGCGCGGCGGGGCCGCAGGCGAACAGCAGTGCGAGGACTGCCAGTCCGAGTGCAAAAAATCCGATTCTCTTCATCAATAGCCTCCTGTTGATTTAGTCCGTTTCAAATTATGAATGGACCTTTCAGATATTAGAACGAGATTTGTGAATTGTCAATTTTAATTTGCGATTGGAAGCATAATTATTGATAAATTTGAATCGAATCAAGGGGGCTGGACAGTTATTCGACCTGATTCAAGAGAAATGGCAAAACTTCAGCTTTCTCCTACCCTGTACGTATTCTTCTGTCTCTGCTATTATTTCGTACCGTCATGCAACACTACGATATCGTCATAGTCGGCACCGGCCCTGCTGGCCTCGGAGCCGCGTTCGAACTCCAGGCCCGGCGTCCGCAGGATTCGATTCTCATCCTCGACAAGAATGAAATGTCTTCAGGCGGGCTCCGCAATGACTGCAAGATGAATTTCAGCTGGCCCATCGGCTTTCCTGAAACCTGCTGGGACGAAGTGACCGCGTCCTATTACCTCAAGCGTGTCGAAGATTTTCTTCAGCCCGCAATCATGGAACGCAAAAATATCCGTACCTATGTGCATCGGGCGGAAAAGATCGGGGTCAAGCTCCTTGAAATCCGCCAGTCGCATCTGGGAACCGACGGCGGCATTGAACTCATCAAACAGCTGACCGCGCGGCTTCAGGCTGCCGGTGTTGCAATTGCACTTGGCGAAACCATGAAAACCATGGACGCAAGCGCCAAGGTTATCACCACCGACAAGCGTGAGATTCATTATACGGATTTGATACTGGCCCCGGGGCGGAGCGGCTTTGCCTTTCTGCAGGACATGATGAATCTCTGCTCGATCCCCTACCGAGACAACATTGTCGATATCGGTGTACGGGTTGAAACCCGCGAAGAGCGCTACCCCATTGTCAAGGATTACTACGATCCCAAATTCATGTTCCCCAAAAAAACACGCACCTTCTGCACCAACTCGCGCTCAGCCCACGTTGTCCAGGAACGCTATGGAGATCCTGAAACCGGCTACTGGTATTCAGTCAATGGCCATGCATGGTCCTCTTCGCGGCCTGCCAACGGCCTTGTCAACTTCGCCATGCTGAAAACGGTAACCTTGACAGCGCCGCTCGCCTCTGGCCAGGCGTACGCAAGGATGCTCGGCATGCAGGCCAGTCTTCTCGGCGGCGGCAGACCCATCATGCAGAGAATTGGCGATTTCAGGCTCGGAAAACGCTCTTTTGCCGAGTCCTTTACCGGCGATCTCTACGATTTTGAACCAACACTGCCTTCATGCACCCCCGGCGACATTGCCCTCTCAGCGCCGGCCAAGGTTCTGAACGCCCTCTGGAACGGCATCAAACTACTGGATTCTATTGTCCCAGGGCTTCTGCATCCGAGCACCATTCTGTATTATCCGGAAATCAAGCTGTACGCAAACAAGCCTGTTTTTATCGATCAGTACTTCAGAGTAGCGGAAGGCCTTTATCTGATTGGCGACGGAGCGGGAACAAGCCGAGGCATTACCGCCGCCTGGGCTTCCGGACTTCGGGCCGCAGATGGAATTCTGCGCGAGCGCGGCTGATCCGAGCTGTTTGATGCGCCGCTCACCTTCGCCGAACTGATGGAATTTTGCGCGAGCGCGGCTGATCCGAAAAGTGGTATAGAGGTTATGGAAGATAGAATTCGACTTATAAAAACCGCCAGCTGGATAGCATTTGGCGGCAATTTCTTACTCGCGGCGATGAAAATTCTTGTAGGATTTACCGCAGGAAGTCTGGCTGTCCTCTCTGATGGCATCGATTCAAGCACCGATGTTCTCATCGCCCTTATGACCCTTGTGGCGGCAGGCATCAGCTCCAAACCAAGCGACAAGGAACATCCCTACGGACACGGCAGAATCGAAACCGTGGCATCAGCAGCCATTGCCTTTATCGTCTTTTTTGCAGGCGGACAGGTTTTTGTTTCAGCCCTGAAGGGAATCTTCAGCCGAGAGACTGCATCGATGCCCTCATCGCTCGCGCTGTGGGTGACTGGCGTGTCAATTGCGGGAAAACTGGCACTTACCTACAGCCAATTCTACCTGGGCAAAAAATCCAATTCCGCGATGCTGATCGCCAACGCCAAAAACATGCGCGGCGATGTTATCACTTCGGCTGCCGTCCTCATCGGTTTGGGGCTCACCTTCCTCACCGGCATTCCGGTCATCGATAAAGTGCTGGCCATGCTGGTCGCTCTTTGGATTATAAAAAACGCCGTCGGCATCTTTATGGAAGCCAACACCGAACTCATGGATGGAACCACCGATCATGGCCCCTACCGGGATCTTTTCAAAGCCGTATCCGAAGTGCCGCTCGCCGGGAATCCGCACCGCGTCAGGCTGAGAAGGATTGGCTCGATGTTTGTCGCTGACATGGATATTGAAGTGGCCCCCGACATGACCGTCAGAGAAGCACACGAAATTTCCCAGCAGGTTGAGACCTCGATCAAGCAGGCTTTGCCCGAAATTTATGATGTCATTGTTCATATCGAACCGCACGGCAATGTGGAAGAGGAAAAATTCGGCCTAACTTCGAAAGACACCCACTGAAAATTCGACTTTGGTAACATAAGTTACCGCTTTTACGGCTCGCTCCCTGTATCTTACATCATGCAAGGAGCGAACCATGAGTGAATATCTGACAATCGACCCGGAACGGCAGCTGAAGCTGAAGGACATTATCGGCAAACTGCACCAGGGGGTGCCGGTTCATGAAGTCAAGCGGGAATTCGGGCGCCTGATTCAAGGCGTGAGCGCCGCGGAAGTAGCAGCGATGGAACAAGCGTTGATCGACGGCGGCATGCCTGTCGAGGAAGTCCAGCGCCTCTGCGAAGTTCACGTTGAAGTGTTCGAACAATCGCTGGCACAGAATGGCAATCCTAAAAAAACTCCGGGGCACCCGGTTCACACACTGATTGAAGAAAATCGCCGCGCGATGGCTGCACTGAATGAGCTGAAAAATACTGCGCGAGCCTTTCGCTGGGGCATGGGCGCCAGAGATGCCGCCGTAGCAGCTCTCGAGAATGCTTCCAAAATCATCATTCATTATACGCGGAAAGAAAACCAGCTCTTCCCCTATTTGGAAAAGCACGGATTTACCGGGCCTTCCCGGGTCATGTGGGGCAAGCATGACGAAATCCGCGAGCTCTTTAAAGAAGCGCGGCTTGCGCTGGATCAGGGCGGAAAAGCGTTTGCACCCAAAGCCAGCGCTATTGCCCAGAAAATGAAAAAAATGATTTTCATGGAAGAGCACATCCTCATTCCAGAGGCTGTCCGAAGGCTGTCGGAACGCGAGTGGGCGCAAATACGGCTGGGTGAAGATGCCATAGGTTTTGCGTGGGTCAAACCGGAAGCCCTGTACGACGCAGCCCTGGTACTCGCGACAGAACAAAAGAAAGATCTGCTGAAAGCGGTTAAAGCGGAAGCGCCGAAAACGCCGGCAGCCACCGGTACACTGGCTGACAACAAGCCAGATGTTTTAGAAAAGGCAGCGGGGATGCTCAATCTGGATACCGGGACTATCAGTGCCGAGCTATTAAACCTGGCGTTGAAAACCCTGCCTGTCGACATCAGTGTAGTCGATGAGAATGATCATGTGCTGTATTACTCGGATTCTCCCCACAGGCTTTTCCCACGCAGTCCGGCGGTGATTGGCAGAAGTGTGCAGAACTGCCATCCGCAGAAATCGGTTGAAACGGTCAATAAAATCCTGTCTGCCTTCAAAAAAGGTGAAAAGGATGCTGCTCGATTCTGGATTGAAATGGGAGGCAGGTTCATCCTGATTGAATACTATGCGCTCCGAGACAAGGACGGGAAATATCGGGGGACGTTGGAGATGAGTCAGGATCTTACTGAGCTGAGGGCCCTGCAGGGTCAGCGCCGTCTTTTGGATTGGGATTGAGTGTTTCCGAAATTGTGCTAAAGGAAAAAGGCGGTTGGCCCTGCAAGGGTTGGCCGCCTTTTGATTGTACTCCGGGAGCTCATGCGCCGGTAGGTTCAAAGAATCAACCTTTTAAAACAAGAACGGCCCGGGAATATCCGGGTTTTTCCCGAAATACGTTATTTCTTCAATTTGATGAATTTCGGGCCCCTGCAGGAGCGCGAAAAGGCTTCGCTCAATGCCAAGGCCGCCGCCGAATGTCTGAGGGAATATTGGCTCGCCCGATGAATCTTTCATGCTTGCCGCGAGGAGGAATGGACCGTATCCATCAAGCCTGTCGAGGTTCGTAATGTTGCCTTTTCCGTCGAAAATCGGAGCTTCATGCAAGACATTGTTAGCCAAAAGGCGCGCGATAATTGCCGGGAAAAACCATTCACGGAGCCCGCCGGACAATACTTCCCAGGCGTCCCCAAGACTGCCGTCGAGATATTTCGCAGCCGCGCAGAGGTCATAGTTGAAAATCTGACGCGATTTGATAGCCCCAGACTCCGGTATGGAAGCATCTTCCTTCAAGAATGGATACACAAGGTCATAGTTTTCCCGCAAAAGTCCAAGCACCCAGAAGAACTGCGTTCCAGCGATTCTACCAAGCTTTTTTTCAAGCTCTTTTTCACTTTCACCCGGCTCCAGCCATTCGTCCTTGAAAAAACGAGGAAATGGTTTTTGCGGAACATCCAGCGCAACCCCAAGAGCTTTCAGACTCTCCAAACAACTTGAGCGCACTTTTTTTACCGCATGAATAATCAAATCTTCAAAAAAATCCAGAGCCCTGTCTCGATCCTCCTGAAGAGTCTGTATTACCGTTTCGGGATCCCTGAAATATCCATCAGATGCGATAGGCGTGTAACGCCTGCGTTCGATATCCATCTGTGAAAAATCGATGAGGTATTTTCGGCGCATAGAACCGTCTGCCGATGGTAATTCAAGCCTGATGTTGGGCGAATCTATGAAAATACCAGGAATGTGCGGACTCATGCAGGCAAGGAATTTCGAATAAATCATCGAGTGCGTTGTGCGATACGGGACATTCTGATAGCTGATGACCGGAACATGTTCGACCCCATGACAGAGCGGATCGGTAACTGGAGAAAGTGTCACACGATCAATATTCACAAGCCCTTCCGATGCCAGGTATTCTTCAAGCCCCAGAACCAGCGCGGTTCGTATTTTCATGACATGCGAAAGAGCCGGGGAAGTCCACCGGGAAACATATCGCTCCGCAACTTCCTTTTCTAGAGAAGAACCCTTCTGTATCAACTGTGTCTGCCATGATGCAAGCGCTTCAGCAATG
>JAJTBL010000101.1 GCA_021286925.1 Spirochaetia bacterium
CTGATTATACCGATACAATTACTATCAGCATTGCAGCAAGCTGATTATAGAATCTGACTGCCATCCAGTGAGCTTTCAATACTGCTGGATGGCCTTTTGCTATTTATAAAAGTAGCCCGGAAGACTCGGGAAGGTACAAACCATGAAATATAAAAGTTCTTATGTAATCCTATTCCTCTTAGTATTAATGCCAGTTTTTTATGCTTTTCCCGCTGAATCATCGGTAGATCTGGTGATCAATGCGGAAGTGAGGCCGCTTCTTTCAATTGTTATGACTTCTCCGCCGGTTTTCCAGCTGATCGATGCAGACGGCAAGGCCATTGCCAGCCAGAATCTGGGTACAGCGGTTGTAAAGAGCAACTATCGCAATTGGACGGTGCAAATCAGCTCGATAAACAAGCTGAATGCCGCAACGGGCCGGCTTAAAAAAACTGATGATACTGTTTATGTACCTTATACATTTCAGCTGAAAGTTGGAGATACGGTGCTTGTTTCTCAGTTCGATACGCCGAGTCCGGCACAAGGTATCACAACCTCTGCAGGAAAGCAGTTGAGCCTGATATTCAATTTTGTGGATCCGGGTGAAACCGCGATGTGGGAAAAGGGTACGTATCAGGATACGATTACGATTGTCGTGGTTGCAACCTGAATTCAAAGAGCGTACTACAAGAAAAAAGCGGCTTAGAACAGCCGCTTTTTTTATGCTCAAAATGCAATCCGCAAGATCGCGCGAGTTTTGGAAGCTCCAAGAGTTTCAGCTGGGGTGAGCCTCAATGCGGTCGTGAGCAGTATCGACGCTGTGATAGCGGTCGCCGTGTTCATGGCCGTGGTCATCGTCATGGCGGTGCTCAGCGTGGCGGGCCTTGTCGCAATCGGGATCCTGGCAGTCCTGGCCGCAGGGGCTGCATTCGAACTGCAAGGTGGCATGTTCGATATCGAAACTGTCATGGAGCATGGCTTTGATGCCGTTCGCGATCGGGGCGGTGGCGGAAACGGCCATGTCATCGACGACAATATGAGCGCTTAAGACGCGGTATCCGGGCTCGATAGTCCAGACATGGATGTCATGCGCGTCTTTGACCGCCGGCAGGGTTTCCAGCTTGGTTCGAACTTCGTCAGAAGCGGCGCCGTCGGGATTTCCTTCGTTCAATATATGAATGGCTGATTTGAGCACCCGGATGGACTGGAATAAGAGCATCGCGACAATGAGAATGCTGGCAAGCGGGTCGAGCCAGGTCAGACCTGTCAGCATGATAAGCAAGCCCGCGACAATGACGCCAACCGAAGAAAGCGCATCCCCTATTACATGGAGAAAGGCGGCGCGCGCGTTCAAATCCTCATGGTCATGGCCTTTCAGAACCAAGGCCACAAGCAAATTGCTGACAAGCCCGATAGCCGCGATGATGAGCATGGGGCCGGCAAGCACTTCCACCGGGTTTGAAAAGCGTTTGAGCGCTTCAAGGAGGATTTCAAACGCCATGATGAGCAGTGTCGAGCCGTTGATGAAGGCTGCGATAACTTTCATGCGTTTGAAGCCGAAGGAATGCTGGCTGTTCGGCGCTCTCATGGCGAGCCGGACCGCCCCGTAGCTGAGCGCCAGCGCAAAAATGTCCAGGAAAACGTGCGCCGCGTCAGAAAGCAGGGCAAGACTGTGGGTCAGTATGCCGCCAACCACCTCTGCGGCCAGGGTGATCGCAGTTATGGCGATTGATAGAATGAATTTTTTGCCAGAGGCGAATTCTTCGGCATCCTCTCCATGCACATGATTATGTTCCATATACGTCCTTTATAGCGCTCAGCGTTATGCGATGGCTCCGAATGCGATGCCTGCGAGTGTTGAAAACACCACAACAAGGCTGACATAGGTCAGGGTTTTTTTCCAGCCGATTTCTCCGGCAATGACTAGGATAGAGGGGAGGGAGAGGCTCGGACCGGCTAACAGAAGTGCGAGGGCTGGTCCCTGTCCCATACCGGCGCCAAGAAGTCCCTGAACAATGGGGATTTCGGTCAGCGTCGCAAAATACATGAGCGCACCCGCTACCGAGGCAAAGAGATTGGCAAACAGAGAGTTGCCGCTCAACAGGCCGGCAATCCAGCTCGAAGGGATCAGGGCGTCATGGCCGGGACGCCCAAGGAGAAAGCCTGCGACCAGAACACCGCCGAAAAGGAGCGGCAGAATTTGCAGGGCAAAATCCCGGGTTGCTACCACCCATGCCAGCTGGTCATCCTTACTGAACCATTTTCGCAAAGAGAAAATCAGCATGATTCCAAAGGCGGCGGTCAGATACCATTTCGCGGAGAATATGGCATCCCAGACCGGACTGCCGCCGCGGGAATTTGCCCAATTGGCAAAAACCAGAATGCCGATCATGCTCGTCATGTAGAAAGCCATCTGCCCCAAAGTTCTGCCGCCTTCGTCCATGCCTGCGTTGAAAAGCCGCGAATCCTTGGTTCTCTGCTGATCATCCTTCTTGAAGATGACTGACATGATAAAACCTATCAGGATGGAAAAGGTGATGGCTCCAACAGTTCTGGCAATACCCAGCTTAAGTCCGAAAACTTTCGCTGAAAGCACGATGGCAAGAATATTGATTGCCGGCCCTGAGTACAGAAAGGCAATGGCCGGGCCAAGACCGGCGCCTTTTTTGTAGATTCCTTTGAAAATCGGCAGAACCGTGCAGGAACATACCGCAAGAATCGCGCCTGAAACTGAAGCGACCCCGTACGCGGTCAGTCGGTTGGCATCGGGACCGAGGTATTTCATGACAGCCTGCTGATTGAGGAAAATGGTTATGGCACCGGCAATGAACATTGCGGGAATCAGACAGAGGATGACATGCTGGCGTGCATACTCAGAGAGCATGAGAAAGGCTTCATTGATCGCACTGACGACGCGAGGTGCTTGGAATGGGATAAAGTATGCGGCAAGAAAAACGCCGAAAACCAGGAGAAGCTTTTTATTGGGGGTCCACTCGGTTTTTCCAGCCATCACTTTTCCCCTTTCAGGAAGGGAAGCAGTTGTTCCTTTGTGAGGACTCTGCCGACGGATTTGACAACACCGTCTATCGCCAATGCTGGGGTCATCATGACACCCATGGCCATAATATCATCGATATCGGTTACTTTTTCGATTTCGGCAGTGATGTTGTAATCATGCAGAGCCTGTCTGACATGATCCTCGAGCAGACGGCATTTTGAACAGCCGGTTCCAAGAATCTGGACTTTCATTTCGACCTCCGAATGTATAACTGTTGCAAAATATAGAAACTATTTTAAAGAATGTCAATAAGAACGCTTGACAAAGTTGTTAAAAATTGCAACATTTACCGTATGATGACCGAAGACGAAAAAAGGCGCTGTGAACTCCGAGCGAATATGTTCAAGGCGCTTGCGCATCCTCTGCGCATTTACATGCTCGAAAAGCTGAAGGAACGCCCTTGGTGTGTCTGTGAGCTTGCCGCCGAGCTGGGCGTCGATAAATCCATCGCTTCCAAATACCTCACCATCCTCAAGGACGCAGGACTTGTCGGTATGCAGAAGCGGGGAATCCTGGTGGAATACACGCTGACTGCGCCCTGTGTCCTCAATCTTGCAGCCTGTGCTGAAAGCGATGTGCTCTCCAATAGGAAAAAAGCGCTGTTGGGCTGAGGCTTTTTCAAAATGCCGGGGCATTTTGAAAAAGCGGCCTTGGATTAGCTGAGTCTTCAATTCGATTTTCCGCAATTCAATCTTGAAAAAAATCCCAATGCGGTTCATACTCTGAAAGGTTTAATGCAAAAATTTTGGCAGAAGGAGGTAACGTCATGAATGACTCGGACGGAAGTCATAGTTGCACCACTATGATGGAAGACACACGACGGGCCGAGCCCGACGACCCATTCCCGCGACGTAGTACGCCGGCTGCCATACCAGCAAAAGCACGGAACTGACCTTCGTCTGTTCGCTTTTCACCCTGTGGCGCCGGCCCGCGGCTATTCCCAAGAGGTGAACCATGGCGAAACAGATGTTTCCCGCAAAAAAAGAAATCCCCGATGCTCTGAACACAAAGAGACAGGCTGATGAAGCCCGTCTCAGAGAGCTGTGCATTTGTCCGATTCCCGAAGTATTTCAGAACTTGAAAACCACCGCGAACGGCCTGTCCGACAAAGACGCGGAAGAGCGGCTCTCCAAATATGGTCCGAATGAGCTATCCAAAGCTGAAAGCAAAGGCTTTTTCAGGGATATGGCCGAGCGGCTGCAAAGTCCGCTGGTCATCCAGCTGCTGGTGATTGCAGCGATCTCCGGAATAATCGGCCAATTCACTTCATCCATCATTGTCAGCCTCATGATTGTCCTGAGTGTCGGCCTCTCCTACATCCTGGATGCCCGTTCAAACCGTGAGGTGGAAGCGCTGGGTAAGCGGGTCCAATCCCGAACCTGGGTGCTGAGAGAGAGCAAGGAAGTCGAAATCAAGATGGCCGAAGTAGTGCCGGGAGATATTGTTCTTCTACAGGCGGGCGCCATCATTCCCGCCGATGTCCGGCTCATATCCGCCAAGGACTTTTTTGTCAGCGAATCAGCCCTGACCGGCGAATCCATGCCGGTTGAAAAATCGGCGAACCTGCCCGTCAGTTCGAACGGCGCAGTCCTGGAACTGCCGAACGCCTGTTTCCTGGGGACGAGCGTTACTTCCGGATCGGCGAGGGCTGTTGTCATCAACACAGGAGCGCAGACACTTTTCGGCGAAGTGTCCAGAAAACTCGGTGAAAAGCGCATCGAGACCGATTTTGACAAGGGAATCCGCGCTTTTACCTGGCTGATGATTCGGTTCATGCTCGTGATGGTCAGCGTCGTTTTTTTGATTGTCGGTCTGACGAAGGGCAACTGGCTTGAAGCGCTGTTGTTTGCCTTGTCGGTCGCGGTCGGGCTGACACCCGAAATGCTGCCGATGATTGTAACCGTCAATCTGGCCAAAGGCGCGCTGGCGATGGCCAAGAAAAAGGTCATTGTCAAAAAACTGCCTTCGATTCAGAACCTCGGTGCCATCAACATCCTTTGCACGGACAAGACAGGGACCCTGACCCAGGACAGGGTTGTCCTGGAGCATCACGTCGACATTATCGGAAATAAAAGCGAAGAAGTCCTGAATTACGCGTACCTGAACAGCTACTTTCAAACCGGGCTGAAAAATCTTCTCGACCGGGCGGTTATCGAGCACGTGGATCTCGATGTTGACGAATGCAAGCTGGTGGATGAGCTTCCTTTTGATTTTCAGCGCCGCCGGATGTCCGTCGTTGTCGATTATGAAGGCGACAACGTGCTTATCTGCAAAGGCGCGGTTGAAGAAATCTACAGCTGCTGTACCCATTACCAGATAGATGAGGAGATTTACCCGCTCATCGACATGATCCGCGCTGACCTCTTTGAGGAAGTCGAAAAGCTGAACAGGGAAGGCTTCAGGGTTCTGGGCATCGCGTACCGGGAATTCCCCAAATATAAAAATGTTTTTACGGTCGAAGATGAAAGCCAGCTTATTTTGCTCGGGTATATCGCCTTTATGGATCCGCCGAAGGAATCCGCGACTGAAGCGGTCAAACTGCTGGATAGGGCAGGGGTCAAGGTGAAGGTTCTCACGGGTGACAATGGGCTGGTCACCGAAAAGGTCTGCCGCGATGTCGGCATCGCATTTGACAGCAGCATGACCGGAGCCGCGCTGGCGCAGCTATCCGATGCTGAATTTGCGGACGCGGTTGTCAAGAACGACGTCTTTGTCAAGCTTACGCCCTCGCAGAAAGAAAAAATCGTTCTGGAGCTGAGAAAGCAAGGCAATGTCGTGGGGTATATGGGCGACGGCATCAATGACGCGATTGCTCTCAAAGCCGCTGATGTCGGGATTTCGGTTGATTCCGGCGTTGATGTGGCCAAGGAAGCGGCTGATATCGTTCTTCTGGAAAAAAGCCTGCTGGTGCTGGAAGAGGGCATCATGGAGGGGCGCAGAATTTTCGCCAATATAATAAAATATATCAGAATGGGCGCCAGTTCGAATTTCGGGAACATGTTCAGCGTTCTGGGTGCCAGCTATCTCCTGCCCTTCCTTCCCATGCGTCCGCTTCAGATTCTGACTAACAACCTTTTGTACGATTTTTCGCAGACCGGCATTCCCATGGACCGGGTAGACCCGGAGCAGATCGCGAAGCCGGTGCGCTGGGATATTCGGAACATCAAGCGCTTTATGATCTGGATCGGGCCTATCAGTTCGATATTCGACTACGCGACCTTCGCGCTGATGTGGTTTTTCTTCAAGGCGAGCGCCTATCTGGATCCAGCGCTCAGCCTGGCGCAAAAGGATGGCTTGGAACGGCTTTTCCAATCAGGCTGGTTTGTGGAATCACTGCTGACGCAGACCCTCATTGTCCATATCATACGGACACGCCGGATTCCATTCTTCCAGAGCAGGGCATCCGCGCCCATGATGATGACCACTCTCGCGGTCATGGCGATCGGCGCCTGGCTGCCGTATTCGCCTTTCGCGGGATTCCTCGGGCTGGTGCCTCTGCCGGCTGTCTATTGGCTGTGGATTGTGGGGTTCCTGGTGACATATTCGATTTTGACCCACAAAGTAAAACGAATTTTTCTGAAACGTTTTGAAGGAGCCTGATAATGGATACGATTCTCGATGCCCTGCAGGAAGGGCGGCTTTTTGAATTGCCGGAAAACGACAAGACCCATGCGCTCCAGTTTTTAGCCCATATTATTGAAGCCTTCCCGCAGATCCCGACCGGCACCGATATAGTCGGCAATGTGATGGCCCGGGAAAACCTCACCAATACGGCACTGGGGAAAGGCTGGGCCTGTCCGCACGCGAGG
>JAJTBL010000102.1 GCA_021286925.1 Spirochaetia bacterium
CTGTTCTCTGGCACAATCGAAAGCAATCTGCTGTACGCCAAAGAAGACGCGACCCCCGAGGAAATTCAGACCGCCCTCGCCATAGCCCAGGCTTCCGAGTTTGTCAACGCAAAACCAGAAGGCACCCAAGCCGAAATTTCGCAGGGCGGCATCAATGTGTCAGGCGGCCAGCGCCAGCGGCTGACCATAGCCCGCGCGCTGGTAAAAAACGCGCCTATCTACATTTTTGACGACAGCTTTTCCGCGCTCGATTTCAAAACCGATATGAAGCTTCGGCAAGCTTTGAAATCGCATGTCAAAGACAGCACGGTTTTGCTGGTAACCCAGCGTGTCGCTACCATCAAGCACGCGGATCAGATAATCGTTCTGGATGAAGGTCGAATGGTGGGTATTGGCACCCACCGGCAGTTGATGGAAACCTGTGATGTCTACCGTGATATCGCACTTTCACAGCTGAAGCAGGAGGAACTCGCATGAGCACACATAACGATACACAAAAAAACACAGGGATGCCGTCAGGCGGCATGGCCCCGGGAAACGCGATGCGGCCCGGCGGCATGCGGCCAGGTGCCGCGTTCGGCAGAGGCGGTCCGCAAGCCATGATGAAAGGCGAAAAAGCGCGGAATTTCAAGGGCACAATGAAAAAGCTCATCGCTTACCTCGGCCCCTACAAGCTTTCAATTCTGGTTGTTCTGATTTTCGCGGTCGGCTCAACGATATTTTCAATTGTCGGACCGAAAATTCTCGGCAAAGCCACAACCAAGCTGTTTGAAGGCGTCATGCAGACAATCGCAGGCACCGGAACCGGCATCGATTTTGGCTACATCGGCGGTATTCTGCTGACGGTCCTTATCCTTTATGGAGCAAGTGCGCTCTTCGGCTACATCCAGGGCTGGATCATGTCGGGCGTCTCAGTCAAGATCACCTATAAGTTCAGAGAAGAAATTCTTTCCAAAATCAACCGGATGCCACTTCGATATTTCGACGGCACCAACCATGGCGAAGTGCTTTCCCGCATGACCAACGACGTGGATACCGTCAACCAAACACTCAGCCAGAGCCTTTCACAGATGATAACCTCCGTCGTTACCGTCCTTGGCGTCCTTGTCATGATGCTCTCAATCAGCTGGCAGATGACGCTGGTCGCGATGCTCATTCTGCCGCTTTCGCTCTTCATCATCAGGTTTATTGTTTCGCGGTCTCAGAAATATTTCAAGGAACAGCAGGTATATCTGGGTCATGTCAACGGGCATATCGAAGAGATGTTCGGAAGCCATGCCGTGGTCAAAGCTTTTAACGGCGAAGAAAAAAATATCAGAAAATTCGATGAACTCAACGGCACCCTCTACAATACCGCATGGAAGAGCCAGTTCCTTTCTTCCATTATGATGCCGATGATGAACTTTGTGGGCAACCTCGGCTATGTCGGCGTTACCATCATGGGAGGGTATCTCGCGGTTAAAAAACTGGTTTCTCTGGGAGATATCCAGGCTTTTATCCAATATGTTCGGTCATTTACCCAGCCCATATCGCAGATTGCCAATATTTCGAATGTGCTTCAGCAGACAGCGGCCTCGGCGGAACGGGTATTCGAATTCCTTGAGGAAGCCGAAGAAGTGCCAGAGCAGGAAAATGCTTTGGTGCCGAGCGCTATCCAGGGACATGTCGAATTCAGGAATGTCCATTTCGGGTATTCGCCTGAAAAAATCATTATCAATGATTTCTCGGCAGACATCAAACCGGGACAGCGAGTAGCGATTGTAGGGCCGACAGGGGCGGGGAAAACCACCATGGTCAAGCTTTTAATGCGCTTCTATGATGTCAACAGCGGTGCGATTCTGATCGACGGTCATGATATCAGGGAATACCGCCGCGCTGACCTGCGCAAGCTTTTCGGCATGGTTCTGCAGGATACCTGGCTCTTCAACGGCACAATTCTGGACAATATCAGATACGGCCGGCTGGAAGCGACAGAAGCGGAAGTGTTCGAAGCCGCGAAAGCCGCGCATGCTGACCACTTCATCCGTGCCTTCCCGGACGGGTACAAAACAGAACTCAACGAAGAGACCACCAATATTTCGCAGGGGCAGAAACAGCTTCTGACAATTGCTCGCGCTATTCTCGCCAATCCATCCATGCTCATTCTCGACGAGGCGACGAGCTCGGTCGATACCCATACCGAAGTGCTTATTCAAAAGGCCATGAACAATTTGATGAAAGGCCGCACCAGTTTTATCATCGCGCACCGGCTGTCAACAATCAGGGACGCTGACTGGATCCTGGTCATGAATCATGGTGACATTGTCGAGCAGGGAACCCATGAAAGCCTGCTTGAAAAAGGCGGTTTCTACGCTGAACTGTACAACAGCCAATTTGAAAAATCTGAAGCCGCTGAAGCTGTCTGAGCGGATGAATTTTTGATTGACGGCGCTTCATGGCGCGGATAGACTGAAATGGCTGGTGCGGATCGCAGAGAAACGCGCCAGCCATTCTTTTTTTGAAGGGCTGTTATGGGTGGGCCGTTTCTCGAAATACGATTGGATACCATAGCCTCGAATGCTCAAGCGATTGTCGATTTTTGCAGTTCTTTCGGCGTGGAAGTCTGGGGTGTTACCAAGGGATGCTGTGGCATGCCTGAAGTAGCTCGCGCTATGCTTTCGGGAGGCGTTTCCGGTATCGGCGAATCACGTCTGGCCAATATTTCACGCTTGCGCGAAGCCGGTATTGACGCGCCTTTTCTGATGCTGCGACTTCCGCACATTTCGGAAGCCAGGTCGATTGTCGAAGCCTTCGACATGAGTCTCAATTCGGAAATCGACACAATAAGAGCGCTCGCGGCTGAAGCCCGCGCCATGAGAAAAAGGCATGGTGTCATCTTGATGGTCGATACCGGGGATCTCCGCGAAGGTTTGTGGCCAGATCGGGTTTCTGAGACGGCACGGAAGATCGCCGATCTTGATGGGGTTGAGCTTGTCGGCCTGGGCACCAATCTTTCCTGCTATGGCGGGGTTATACCTTCCGAAGCCAACCTGGGCCTCCTTGTTCAGCTCGCGCGCCAGATCGAACAGGAACTGGGTGTAGGGTTGAAATATATTTCCGGAGGCAATACAAGCACCCTGCCGCTCATGGCAAGCAGTAAACTGCCCAGAGGCATCAACATGCTCCGGATTGGGGAAGCGATTTTACAGGGCACCGAGTCGATACACCGGACTCCATGGCCGGGCACCCGTCAGGACGCTTTTGTGCTTCATGCAGAAGTAATCGAAATTGCTGATAAACCCTCTGTTCCTATCGGAGAGCGGGGACAGGATGGTTTCGGCGGCTTCCCTGTTTTTGAAGATCGCGGCATTATCCGCCGGGCAATCGTGAACATCGGCCGCCAGGATGTCCTGGTAGAAAATCTAACCTGCCTTGATAAAGGCGTAACCATTCTCGGCGCATCGAGCGACCACATGATTCTGGATGCAACCCATGCCCACCAGCCCTTGAAAATTGGCGATACAGTCAGTTTCAACCTTGGGTACGGGGCAATGCTGCAGGCGATGACCTCGCCATATATAGAAAAAAAACCGGCCCCCTGAGCGGAGCCGGTTTCAATGCAAACCTAAAAATGAATCACATAAATCTTACTCAAGACCGTAATGCTTTGGTCCAAACCATTTCGGCAGAAGGAATGTTCCCGCAACAAAGGGAATCGCGGTTGCAATTAGAGAAGCGAGCGCGTTCCAGGTAAAGCCGCCGACGACCGTTCCAATCATGGCGCAGACAGCGACAAAAACAGCGTATGGCAACTGAGTCGCAACATGCTCCAGGTGTGGTACGCTTGCTCCTGTTGATGAAAGAATCGTCGTATCAGAAATCGGCGAGCAGTGATCCCCGAATACCGAGCCCCCAAGCACAACGCCGATTGTCAGCGCAACCGCGTTGACAGTCTGATCGGGTGTCATGTTAGCCATCTTGGCGAGCTGGACAATGATGGGCAATGAAACGGGAACCATGATTCCCATCGTTCCCCAGCTGGTTCCGCTCGCGAACGAGATGATACAGGCCAGAATGAAGACGACAAGCGGGAAGAACTGAATGGGGAAGTGGCCGTTGACTACCACCTCAGAGAGGTAGCTGCCGAGTCCGACGCCGCCATCGGCTGGGCTGGATTTGATGACACCGCCAAGTGTCCATGCCAGTGTCAGGATCATGGCTGCCGGAACCATTGCTCTGAAGCCATCGAGCATCGCTTCGCCGGCCGCTTTGAGATCGAGGAGCCTTCGAAGGATGAAATAAACATAGCTAAAAACAGTCGCGAAAATGAGCGCGTACATCAAAGCTTTTGAAGAGTCCGTATCATTGAACGCCTGTCCCAGCGGGATTGCGGCTATCGCTTCGCCGATTGTCTTGATTTCTTTACCATCCACAGCACCCATCCAGGTCGTCATTGGGAAGAAGAAAAGCGCTATGAAAATGACGGCTAATATCGGGATAAGGAAGTCGAAGGGTTTTGCATTGCTGGTATGGACTTTTGTTTCCACCTGGCTTACGACAACCCCATATTTCTCCTCATCATACAGCCCGATTCCCTTGAGTGCCCGCGCTTCGGATCTGGCCATCGGGCCGAAATCTTTATAGGTGATGGTAATGAACAGAACCATGAACACGGCGAAAATCGCATAAAGGTTATACGGGATGGTTTTAAGGAAGAATGTCAGCTCACCGACGCCCAGTCCCTGCCATTCGGGCATGGCTTTATAGGTGCCAATGACATAGGCGACCCAGCCGGAAATGGGTGCAAGGATGCAGACCGGTGCTGCTGTTGAATCCAGAATGTAGGCGAGCTTGGCGCGTGAAATTTTCTTTGCATCGCAGAGCGGCCTCATGCAGGTACCAATGGTCAGCGAATTGAAATAGTCATCGAAGAAGATGATGATTCCAAAAAGCCAGGTAAAAATCAGAGCGCCGGTGCGTGACTTGATCTTTTTACCTGCCCAATCGCCGAGAGAATAGGCAGCGCCTGATTTTGCGAGCATGCCTACCAGGAGCCCCAAAATGATGGTAAACAGCAGGACTCGGATGTTCCAGCCATCAGCCAGGGTATCGGCGATTCGATCCGCCAGGTTGATGAGCGCGAAGTAGGGATTCCCGCCAACCGCAATCAAGGTGCCGGACAGTACTCCCAGGAACAATGAAATGACGACGTCCTTGGTTGTTACAGCAAGAATGATCGTCAATAGCGGTGGGATGATCGACAGGATGCCAAAATGCAGCTGTTCCATGAAAAAATTCCTCCTTTCTTCTGAAAAAGCCTGATTTTTTGATTTTACATCCTAAAAACCAATAACGCAAACTATAAATTGAATTTTATGGTCGTTCCATCACATTTTTTTGCCTTGAAAGCGCATTTTTTGGTCGATTGCGGCAAAATTGTGCCCTTTATCAGCACAAACCTGCGTTGTACGAAATAAAAAAAAGGCGCTTCCGAAAGGGAAGCGCCTTCAAATTCAATTTTAGCAGGTTCGTTTCTGAGAGGCAGGAATTAGTAATCCATGCCGCCCATTCCGCCCATTCCGCCGCCAGCGGGCATCGCGGGCTTTTCTTTTTCAGGCAGATCGGTGATGGCGCACTCGGTGGTGAGCAGAAGCGCCGCAACGGAAGCAGCGTTCTGAAGCGCTGAGCGGGTGACTTTGGCCGGATCGATGATACCAGCCTTCACCATATCGACCCATTCCATCTTGGAAGCATCGAAGCCGATGCCCTTCTTGGAGGATTTTGCCTTGTCAGCGATGATAGAACCATCAACGCCGCCGTTTTCCGCAATCTGGCGGATTGGCTCTTCAAGCGCGCGCTTGACAATCTTGTACCCGACTTTCTCATCGTCAGTGAGTTTTGCGATGTTGGCTTTCTCGAGGGCAATAGCCGCCTGGATGAGGGCGATTCCGCCTCCAGGGACGATACCTTCTTCGATAGCCGCACGGGTAGCCGAAAGAGCGTCTTCCACCCGGTGCTTTTTCTCTTTCATCTCAACTTCAGTGGCCGCGCCGACATTGATGACAGCGACGCCGCCGGCGAGCTTGGCAAGGCGCTCCTGAAGCTTTTCGCGGTCATAATCGGATGTGGTTTCCTCAATCTGCTTCTTGATCTGCGCAATGCGGTCCTGGATGTCTTTCTGCTTGCCGCCGCCATTGATGATGGTGGTGTTATCCTTGTCAACCTTGACGGTCTTGGCAGTTCCGAGCTGGGAAAGCGCGGTGTTTTCCAGTTTAAGACCGAGCTCTTCAGAAATGACCTCGCCGCCGGTCAGGATGGCGATATCCTCGAGCATGGCCTTTCGGCGATCGCCAAAGCCAGGAGCCTTGACGGCGCAGACATTGATGGTGCCGCGCAGGTGGTTGACGATCAGGGTTGCGAGCGCTTCGCCTTCAATATCTTCAGCGATGATGAGAAGCGGCTTGCCAGTCTGAGCGGTCTTCTCGAGAACTGGGAGCAGATCCTTCATGTTGGAGATTTTCTTGTCGTGGATGAGGATGAGCGGGTTCTCGAAGACGGTGGTCATGGAATCGCGGTTGGTGACAAAATAGGGAGAGGTATAACCGCGGTCGAACTGCATACCTTCGACAAAATCGATGGTGGTGTCCATGGTCTTGGACTCTTCAACGGTAATGACGCCGTCTTTGCCGACCTTTTCCATAGCATCAGCAATCTGCGTACCGATTTCCTTGTCATTGTTGGCAGAAACGGACGCAACGTCGGCAATCTCTTCTTTTTCCTTGATTTCCTTGGCGTTTTTCTTGATTTCATCGACAGCAAGAGAAACAGCGAAGTCAATGCCGCGCTTGAGACCC
>JAJTBL010000103.1 GCA_021286925.1 Spirochaetia bacterium
GACAGTGGTTACCGCTACCAACATCATTGCCACAATGAGAACGGTCATGATCCTTCGGTTCTTCATGGTAGCCTCCTTGAAAACATTCTTTCCGGTTCACACAGGTGACCGGTGGAAACCTGTTTAACATCAGCCCTCGGCAAAGGGCTCATTTGCTTCTCTTTCTTCTCAGCATGTCCACATAGACGGCGAAAATGATGATCACGCCCGTCACGACAATCTGCCATTCCTGAGGCACCGACAGGATTCGAAGTCCATTGGTGAGCACGCTCATGATGAAAGCGCCGATAACCGTCCCAAGAATGGTGCCCTCACCGCCCGAGAGCGAAGTGCCGCCGATAACGACCGCCGCAATGGCGTCCAGCTCGTAGCCAGGTCCCAGGGCCGGCTGGGCCGAATTGAGCCGCGACGCAATGATGATGCCTGCAATACCGCAGATGGCGCCGGAAAAGGCATAGACCGCGATCTTCCAACGGTCGGTGTTGACGCCTGACAGCCGGACAGCTTCTTCATTCGATCCAATCGCGAAGGTGTAGCGGCCGAAAATCGTCTTGTTCAGGATGATGCTCGCGACAATGGCTAGGGCAAAAAAGATCAGAACGGCATTCGGAATTTTAAAGGACTCGATAAAGGAAAAAATCGAACCCATAGCGATGAGCGCGAAGGTTGGCGATTCAGTGAAGTAAATAGGCTTGCTTTGCGCGATGATCAGCGACAGCCCTTTGGTCAGCATCATCATACCGAGCGTCGCAATAAAAGGAGGAATCTTGAGCTTTGCGACCATGACGCCGGACAGAAATCCGCAGAGCATTCCCGCCAGGATGGCTACCAGAACGCCCACCATGACCGGCATGTGCCAGTTGGCGACAAACTGCGCGGCCATGACCGCGGTAAAGGTCATCATGGTGCCGACAGAGAGGTCGATGCCGCCGGTGATGATGATGAAGGTGACGCCGATGGCCAGAACGCCGTTCACCGCGGTGGCCAGCATGATGGCAATCAGATTGTTCGACTGGAAAAAGTTGGGCGACGCAAATGAGAATACGATGAGCAGAATGATGAGGCTGGAAAATGCCAGGATTTTCTGCTTGGCGGAGGAAGAAGAAAAACTGTCTTTGGCGGTTTTATCCGCAATAATTTTTTCAGGCATACTGGTTCCTTTATTGGGCGGTTTTCACCATGGATTCACGCTGGGTGGCGAGTTTCATGATTTTTTCCTGGGTCGCTTCCGAAGCCAGCAGTTCTCCGGTCACCCGGCCTTCGCACATGACCACGATCCGATGGCTCATGCGGAGAATTTCCGGCAATTCCGAAGAAATCATAATGATTGTCTTGCCGGCTTCAGCCAATTCATTCAGCAGTTTATAAATCTCCTGTTTGGCGCCGACATCGATACCGCGGGTCGGCTCGTCAAAAAAGAGAATGTCGCAATTGCGGATCAGCCATTTTGCGACAACCACTTTCTGCTGATTTCCGCCTGACAGGTACTTCGCCTTCTGGCTCAGCGAAGGAGTCCTGATGGACAGCTTCTGTATCATGTCGCTGCCGGCTTTCTGGGTTGCTTTGGTGTTGATGAAGCCTCCAAAGTTTGTAAACGATTGCATGGAGGCGAGAGCAATATTGGTTTCGATATCCATGCCGACAGCCAGGCCGTAACGCTTCCGGTCCTCGGAAAGGTAGCCGATGCCATGCCGTACCGCGTCGCTGGGGTGCCTGATAGTGACCTTTTTCCCGTTGACCAGGATTTCGCCGGAATCAATCGGGTCCGCGCCGAACACAGCCCGCGCAGTTTCGGTTCTGCCTGCCCCCATGAGGCCAGCAAACCCGAGAATTTCACCTTTTCTGGCTTCGAAACTGACATTTTTCAGCGTTTTACCCTGATTGAGTCCGCTCACTTTTAAAACCACCGGCCTGTTGACGGCAAGATCGATCTGAGGCGCGCTTTCGTAGATTTTTCTTCCGACCATCAGCGAAATGACATGATCCAGATTGGTCTCGGAAACCTTGAGCGTGTCGATGTACTGTCCGTCGCGCATGACCGTGATTCGATCCGAAATTTGGAAAAGCTCATCCATCCGGTGGGAAATGTAAATGATCCCGACACCCTGCGATCTGAGATGCCGAATGATGCCGAATAATTCTTCAATTTCGATTTCATTCAGCGCGGCTGTCGGCTCATCCATGATCAGAATCTTGGCGTTGAAGCTCAGCGCTTTGACAATTTCAGCCATCTGCTGTTTGGCAATCGTCAGTTCTCCGATCTTTACCCGCGGGTCAAAATCTATTTTCAGCAGACTGAAAAGCTCGCGCGTCTTGCTGTTGAGCTGTTTTTCATCCAGAAAGAGACCCAGGTACTTTTTCGGCTCACGCCCGATAAAAATATTCTGCGCTGCAGTCAGATGGTTCATCAGGTTGAGTTCTTGGTGAATTATAGAAATACCCAGACGCTGGGCCGCGCGGGGATTCGGGATTTCCACCGGCTTCCCATTGATCAGGATTTCCCCTGAATCCTTTTGGTACACGCCCGCAAGCACCTTCATCAGCGTGGATTTTCCCGCTCCGTTTTCTCCTACGAGGGTGTGAACTTCTCCGGGATATAGGTCGAAATGGACGTCTTTGAGCGCATGGACACCGGGAAAGGATTTGTTCAGATTTCGAACTGAAATCAACGGTTCTGCCACCGAAACGCTCCTTGGAAGGCTTGATGTATCAATGTAATCGATTACATTGAACAAAAGTCATTATCAGCCAGGTTTTTCTATCTGTCAAGGGTAAAAAATAAAAATTTTCAGCTTTGCTTTGCACGGAGGCGGCGATTCAGTATATAATTGAGTCAATTTCAAAACTTTATTGTTTTTGAAATTGGCTTTGCGGTTTCTCGCGGTTCTGGAGAACCGATATGAAACGCGCGCAATTTATCGTTGGTCGTTTAAAATGCAGATGCATTTTGAATGACCCTCAATAAAAATTTCGAATTTCTGCAGAATATACATAGTATTAAGGAAGAAAAGGCCCGGGAGCACGATGAAATTTCAGATTTTCGCAAAGCTTTATAAAAACCTCATCAGCACGCTGAGCTTCAGCTCGGAGCTGAGAAAGATGCGCCGGGAGCTCAACGCTAAAATCGACATGCCGGACACAATAAGCCCCGGCATGCATGCCCATGCGCTTGGAGTAAACCGCTGGTTCAAGAAACGCAGGGTTTCGATCGCGGAATCCTACCTCATGGTTGTCAGCAATCTCGATTCGAAATATGCCGAAAAGCGGCTGGACGCGCTCCGCGTGCTGGCCGATGTCGCTTTCCACTCGAAAAACCTCGATTATCCGCTCAATACTGCCCGCGTGCAAATGGCGCTGATAAAAGGAGTTGTGAAAAATCGAAACAACAAGCGCCGCCAGCTCGAACTCCTGCACGACTTCACGATTTCGTCTCGCGGCCAGCATCAGGTGCTCGCGAGGCTCTGCGACGAATTGAATATCATCGAACTTCCGGAGCAGGGGCTCAGGCTGGAAGACTTCGGCTATGGCTGGGACAGCCATGTCCACGACACCGCGACCACCGGCCGGAAAAACGCAACCCAGCTTATCATCGACGCATTTATCAAAGGAATTTCAGAATTGACCTGCGCCTACGGCTCGGCTGACGACATTGCGACGATGGAGGAAGTGCTGGAAGCCGGCTCGATACTCGGCATCAGAATCCATCTCGGCATCGAGTTCAGCATGGAAGTGATGGGGAAGCGGGGGCACTTTATGGCTCTTTTGCCAGATTCCATCAAAACTCCGGCTGATGTCCGCGCTTTTTTCGCCGCCAATGAAGCAACACTCAAAGAGTTTTTCGATGGTCTGGCGACCAATCAGCTGAATCGAATGGCGTCGGTGCGCCAGCTGTTCAGAGAATTCAACCAGACTTATTTAGTCGAATTGAATGAAGGGTTTTCCGATTCGCCGCTTTTCAAAGTCCCCGAGCTGACTTTGGAAAGCCTGCAGGAATTCATCCCGACCGTCAGCATCCACCGCCTGCACATCGCGGAATATCCTTATAATATGTACAAGCCAATCCTGCAGAATCGCCTCCTCCATCTGAAGGTTCTGCGCGCCGGGATGAGACAGGGGCAGGACAGGAAAAAGCCGGACAGCCCGGAATTCCGGAAAATCGACAAGCTGTATTCTGCGCTGAAAAAAGAGGTGAAAAATCTCACGCCCGATATTCTCATGGAACGGTATTTTTCCGGTCCCCGCATTATCGATTATACCTCGGTTTTCAAGGATATCGAGAAACTGAAATCCCAGCTGGCGCAGGCTGGCTGCCGGCTGAAAATTCTGCACCCGCTCGAATTCGGGCTCGATGACGCAGAAAAAATACTCACCAGGTATCGCGGCATTATTGATGAGGTCGAATTATTCAGCACGCAGGATTGCATTGGACGAAAACCGGAGGAGATTGAAGCGCTCGCCATCATGATCAACCGCCTGAACGCCCAGGACGGACCGCCGCTGGTACCGGTATGCGGCAGCGACTCGACAGGCCGAAATCCTCACGTTCCCGGTATGGGCTTTATTTTTGAGGACAAAATCATCGGCGTCAGAAAAAAGCGCTATGTCAAACGCCACATGGCCTTGCCGCCCATGGTTTCAGCCATGGTCAACGCGAAAGGCCGGCCTGTTTCTGAAGAGGACATTCTGCAGGCGCCGGTTATCATCAGCATGGGGAAAATTTCCACCGGAAAGGAGCGGGAGAGCCAGAACGAAGTGATCACACCCTGGCGCGCGTTCCGATACCTGAACCCGATGGTGAAAAATATCATCCTGGTCAGCATTGGCTTTCTTGTCGCCGATTCATTTATCGGATGGGGCTATGCCCTGCTGTGGCTGGCCATCACGGGTTTCCGCAACAGCATTGCCGACCTTATTTCCACCCGCGGCACAAAACTCAATGAATGGAAAATCAAGAGCATCAATTTTGACAATGTTGTTCAGTCCCTCTTCTGGACGGGTTTTTCGGTTCCCATCCTCGGCTTTGTTAAAAGCAGTTTCGATAGTATCTGGCCGGGTGTTCACGACGGGCTTGCCTTCAACCTGGTGAAGTTTTTCTTTATCTCGTTCGCCAACGGCCTGTATCTTGCAACACACAATACTTTGCGCGGTTTTGACCGGAAAGTTGTGCGGCTCAACTTCTTCCGAAGTGTACTGGCATGGCCTTTCGCGACCATATTTGCGCCGGTCGGCAACCTCATCGGCATTCCCAGCATCGTCCAGACTAAAATCTGGTCGGATTTTATTGCTGGATTTATAGAAGGCGGTAATAAATACCTGAAGGTACTGCGTCTGCGGCGCCAGAATCTGGAAGAAATTATTCCGCTGATCAGCGACGCCGATGAAAGCACGCGGTACGCTGCGATGCTGGATTTGCTGTATCTTTTCCGCGAGGAACCGAGGACGAAGAGTTCGCTCCGTGCCATTTTCGATCCGGCGTACAAGCCGCTGATTGTTTTAAAAGGTTATGTGAAACCGAAGCCGCAGGGCTATGAAGCGTTCAAGCGCGCAATTTTTGCGCCGGATCTGGCGGAAAAACTCAGCCTGTTCATTCTCTCCCAGCATGAGGCAGAGCGGGCAGAGGACCTTGCCAATCTGGCTGCGGATACCTTGCCTGCCCTCCGTGCCTGGCTCGAATCCAAGTTGAGCGCTGTTAAAACGGTAGTCTGATTGCGAGCATGTACACGGCGGTTCCTCCGACAATGGAAAGCAGAACATTGCGTTTCCACAGGTGCAGGAGGGCTGTGACAAGCGCAGCGCCCAGCGCGGGCAGTCCATACGGCGCTTCAGAAAAGCTGACATCTTTCAGCGCATTGAAAACCAGCAAGGTCATGACTGCCGGCGGCATGAATTTCTGCAGATAATCGAGCCATTGCGGCGGCTTCCTCCCCGAGAAAAACAGAAAAGGAACGGCGCGAGTAAAAACCGTCACAATCGTCATAACGGCAATAACCAGCAGATAATAGCGAATCATCCTCGTATCCTTTTTCTGAAGAGGAGCAAAAGGCAGGCGGCAAGTGCCAGCGAAACCAGCAGAAAATTTCTGCCGCTGACAAAAATCAGAGCGAATATCGCGGAGACTATAGCCAACAGATAGGGCGCGGCTGTTTTGACAGTCTTCATCTGCTCGACAAGCAGAACAACAAAAAGCGCGGTGAGCGCAAAATCCAGCCCCTTGGTATCGAAAGGCAGGGAACTGCCAATCAGCCCGCCGGCAGTGCATCCCAAAAACCAATAGAATTGATTGAGACCTGTGATCAGCGTATGAAACACTTTCTGATCTGCCGGATCCGGAGGCTTGACGGTTGTGAGCAGGCCATAGGTCTCATCCGTCAGTCCGAATATGAGATACGGCTTGGCTTTGCCTGCCTTCGAAAATTCTTCAAGCAAAGAAAGACCGTATACCGCGTGCCGAGCGTTCATCAGTAAGGTCAGGAGCGCCGCTTCGGTAATCCCCGCATGCGCAGCCATGAGGCCGACACCCATGAATTGAGCCGCACCGGCGTACACCGTGAGCGCCATGACCGGCGACAGCCACCATGGCAAACCGGCGCCTGTCAGCACGAGCCCGAAAGCGAAGCCTATCGTGGTGTATCCCAGCAAAACAGGAATGCTTGCCTTGAAAGCCGCTGTGAAAATGCCTCCAAACCCCGCCTTGCTGAAAACCTTAGAAGGCACCTCAGAAATCCTTTTCCAGCTGACAGCCGCACGAGCTCGCAAGCGCCATTCCGGCT
>JAJTBL010000104.1 GCA_021286925.1 Spirochaetia bacterium
TTCTTTGGGTCGTTGTGCCAGTTGACACGGAAGAGGTTGCGGGGATGGACATCCCAGAGGCCGATACCAGTCAATTCTTTTTTAATCGATTCGGGGATTTTTGAAGGATCCCGCATCTGGGAAAAGGTCGGAAGCAGGATGCCTTTTTCCTTGCATCGCTGGATATTCTTTTTTCTCTGGCTTTCAATCACTTTCAAATCAATCATGCTGTTCTCCTTATTACTGTGCTGTGCCAAGCAGTCGTTCATCTGCCGGCCATAATTGCGGCAGGAAGACTGCAACATTCAATCTTATATCAAACTCGATCCTGTTTCTACAGTCTGGCTCCCACTGCTGCGGCGGCGCTCTTGATATCCTTAAGGCCTGAGCCTGTCAGCATGATGACAACTGTGTCGTCGATGGGGATTTCGTGCTGGACTTTCAGGAATCCCGCGAAGGCGCAAGCGCTTGAGGGTTCCGCAAAAAGCCCGGTTGCTCGTGAAAGATAAACCTGCGCATCAAGGATTTCTTTGTCGGATACGGCGACAGCGCCTCCGTGATGCCGTTTGAGCTTTTCAAGCGCAAAACTACCGTTTCGCGGCACATCGACCGAGATGGAATCGGCAATCGTGTTTGATGGCAGGAATTCGAAGGAGCCTGCAGCCAGGGCTCGAGCGATGGCGCTGGAGCCTTCTGCCTGAGCAGCCCAGACTTTCGGCATTTTGGAAATTCGGCCTAGCTTTACAAGATCCTCAAAGCCTTTTATCACGCCGGCAATGATGACACCATCGCCGGTCGGCACAAACACGTGGTCAGGTTCGCCGCCGCCTTGGATCGCAAGATCGCGGACTATTTCGAAACTGCCGGTTTTTTTACCTTCGATGGTGAGAGGGTTATACGCAGTATTCCGGGACAGAACGCCCGTTTCATTGGAATACGCCAGGCTTTGATCAAAGGCAACATCGTAGGTGCCATCGACTTCCCGAAGTTCAGCCCCGTACTGGAGCACCTGAATTCGTTTGGCGACCGGAGCAGATTTGGGAAGAAAGACAGTGATTTTCTGGCCTGCCGCGGCGCCAATGCAGGACATACTGGACGCAGCGTTGCCGGTTGAAGCAAGCGCTATCTCATGGATGCCGAATTTTCTGGCAAAGGCGGAGACGAGCCAGCTTGCCCTATCTTTGTAGGAGCCTGAAGGATTGCAGGTGTCATCCTTGAGCCAGAGCTTATTGCGGCCCAGGTCTTCCCGGAGCCGAGCTGGAGCCCAGAGCGGTGTATTGCCGACTGGTACCGGCGGAAAGAATTCGCGCTCCACGGGAAGCGGGATGTCGTCATCATGGAGGACCGGTGTACCTTCCCAGACGCATTCCAAAACCCCCTCAAGCGGCATACCCGGTTTATTCGATCTGGAGCAGGTATCACAGAGATACCTGCCCGGTTCGATGGGGTAGGTGGCGCCGCACTGTGGACAGCGGTACAGCCATTTCATGCCTGTTTCTCCAGCATGTAGGGAAGGGCTGCGTAGAAGGCGGCGGCTATTTCGAGGTCGTCGATGCGGGTAATTTCGTTCGGAGCATGGGCTTGGGCTTCATCGCCGGGGCCGAAACCGATAACTGGAATTTTGTGGCGGCCGCAAATGGCGACACCATTGGTCGAGAAGGTCCACTTGTCGACCACGGGGGCTTTGCTGAAAAGTTCGGAATAGGCTTCCACACCGGACTTTACCAGCACATGGTCCGCAGGAATCTTCCAGGTCGGGAAGTAGAGTTCCTGTTTGTAGAGTTTTCCGGTGTAGGCTGGCTGGGAATATTCAGGCATGTGGACGGTGAAATTGTCGACGCCGGCCTTCCTGAGAGCGTCTTCGACCTGCGCGATGGCGAGTTTGTCGTCCTCGCCCCAGGTTAGGCGCCTGTCGCAATAGAGCATGGCCTGGTCCGGGACTGCGCACTGGCTGGGGCCATGCACTTTGATCTGGGAAACGACAATCGTTCCTTTTCCCAAAAAGCCGTCATCGTCCGGCTGCAGTTCAGCGTTGAGTTTCTCAAGGGCGAGGGCTGCGCGCGCGGCTTTATAGGCGGCGCTGTCCCCGCGTTCCGGTGCCGAGCCGTGGCAGGAGACGCCTTTTATGTCAATCTGGATTTCCATTCGGCCGCGGTGGCCGCGATACAGTCTGCAGGATGTCGGCTCTGTGGAAACCGCGAAATCCGGAATGAATTTTTCTTCTTCAATGAGGTATTTCCAGCACAAGCCGTCGCAGTCTTCTTCCAAAACGGTAAAGCTGAACCAAACCTGGTAGTCGCCGTTATACGCCATTTCTTTCAGGATGCGGCCTGCGGTTATCATGGAAGCGGCACCGCCCAGCTGGTCGGAAGCGCCGCGGCCGTAGACAAGGCCGTCCTTGATAAGGCCTGAGTGGGGAGGAGTTTTCCACTGCGAGGGGTCACCGACGCCTACCGTATCGATATGGGCATCGAAAACCAGTTTCTTTTTGCCGTTGCCGACGCGCGCGAGCAGGGAGCCAAGTCCGTCGAGATGGACATCTTCCATCCCTGCCTCTTCGCACATTTTTTTAAGCAGGGCAACCCGTTCTTTTTCAGTCGTGCTGAAACCGGGGATTTTGATGATTTCACTCAGGTTCTTCGCGGTGTAGTCGCGATACTGCTTTGCTTTTTCGAGAATCAGTTTCTTGTCCATAGCTTACCTACCTTCCATGTTTTTCCAGAGCCGCCGTGCCTGTTCACGGGCATAGGCTTGGATTTTTTCCGCGTCAAAGAGCGGTGTTCTATCCTTTATTCTGAGCTGTCCAGCGACAGCGACGGTCCTGACTGAGCGCGAACTCATGCCGAACGCGAGATGCCCGGCAATATTGCTGGCGGAAACCGGGGTGGGCGGATCATAGTCCCAGAGGACCAGGTCCGCAGGAGCTCCGACAGCAAGTTTTCCAAAGGCAAAACCTTCTGTCGTGCTGTTTGAAAAATTGCCGTCGAAATAGCGTTCCAAAATTCGGTTGCCGCGGTCCAGGCAGACAAGGAAATTGTCCGGCCACCACGGCCCCTGGCTTTCGCGATGCCTGAAGACGGCAAATTTGAATTCTTCGAGCATGTCGGCGCCCATGCCGTCTGTTCCGAGCACGACGTTTTTATGGCTGGTGAGGAGGGCGTTGTAGCCGACGGCATTATTCATGTTTGAACGGGCGTTGTGCGCGAGGAAGACATCACGCTCATTCATAATTTCAACTTCGCTGGGAGTGAGCCAGACTCCATGTCCGATGATGCTTTTAGGGTTGAGAACGCCGGCTCGGTCCATTCGTTCTATCAGGTCCAATCCGAATCGATGGCGCGAATCCACGGCATCGTATTTGTCTTCGGCCAGGTGTATATGGATCCCGCGGCCGGTTTCCCGGACAGCATCGGCCAGTGCTTCGAGCGTCGCATCTCCGACCGTAAAACCGGCATGTCCGCCGATTGCAGCGTCGACCAACGGGCGTTTGCCTGCTTTTCGCATTGCGTCAATTTCTTTCGCAAACCGAATGTTTTCCTGGACACCAAGCCGTGCCTGCTCCATGCCATTCCTGTCGGTTGTTTCGTAGCAGAGCAAACCGCGGATGCCGACTTTTTCATAGGCTTCACGAATGACGGAAAGGCTGCCTTCAATGCATTCCGGTCCTGCGTGGTGGTCTACCAGCGAGGTAACACCAGCGCTCAAAGCGTCAGCGCAGCCGGCAAGGGCGCTTGCCTCCAGAATCGGGGTGTCTATGGCACGGTCGAGACGCCACCACAGGTGCTTCAGCTGCTGGGCAAAGTCTTTGGATGGCTTGATAGCCACTTCCATTCCTCTGGCCAGAGCTGAATACAGATGCGTGTGCGAGCAGACTAACCCGGGGGAAAGATAGCCGCCCTGACCAGCCCGTGTGGCTTTAGGGTATACGGCCGCGAGATTCTTTCCGATTGCGGCGATGGTGCCGGCCTTTTCGCCGCCTTCATCAGTCTCATAGGCTGCCAGATCCATTTCCTCGGATACTGCGGGCGGATTGAAGGATAAGAGCCGAACATTTTCAAAAAGAATCATAGTGCATGCTCCAAAAGATATGAATGTTTTCGATAGATTTCACGTGCAAGCGCTATCATGTTGGAAGCGCCCGGCAGGGAAACGGCGCCGTTCCATGAAGCATAGTCAAAACGGCTTATCATGCCGCCGATTTCGCTCCGGACCGCCAAGGCCGGCAATTTCTGAGAGAAGATGAAGCAGAAGCCGGCGTTTCGCGAATGCTCCATGTCTTCAATGGTGTCGAAGAGGGTTGGCTTGCCGCTGAAAGGCTCGCCATCATAGGGGCAGAAGAAACCGCAGTTGCCGCATTCATTGCATAGCTTGTCAACATGAACAATTTGTGCATCCTGCGTAAAAGGCTGTCCCATTTCGATATAGATGTTGGCTCTGTTGGGGCAGACTTCCACACAGCGGAGGCAGGCTGAGTCGCAGGCGAGACAGCGTTCGGCTTCCCGCTTTGCAAAGTCGGGGTGGTCGAAAGGAAGCGAGGGCAGGAGTTCTCCCCGCCGGGCAAGCTTATTTTTATCAAGTGCCGGGGCTGTGTAGTCAGGTTCAGGGGTGCGGAAACCTTCTTTCGCGAGAATGGCATAAGCGGCTTTGCGTCCATCGGCTTCGGCGGCAATGATGGAAGCAGGACCGCGCCGTGCATCGCCGCCTGCATAGATATTCGCCGCCGATGTTTCCAGCGTCGCAGGGTTTACAGTCGGCAAGCTGTTTTTCCCGCACTCGATACCCAGTTTTTCGAAGAAGGCTCTGTCCGGTTCTTCGCCGACTGCAGCTATGACAAGATCACAGGGGACTTCAAAGGTTTCCTCCGTTGGTACCGGAGAGCGGCGTCCCGAGCTGTCCTTTTCACCAAGTTTCATGACCCTCAGGGTGAGCTTGCCGGGCTGGGCTGATTCAGGGAGCGAAAGCTCATGGAGAACAGCCGAGGATTCCGCACCTGCAAGATTGACCGCTGAGGCCTCTCGAAGCGCGTTTTCGAGTTCTTCGAGATCAGCGGGCATTTCCTTTTTTGTCCTCCGGTAAGACAGCCGAACTGAAGCTATGCCAGGGATCCTGGTCGCGGCCCGAACGGCATCGCAGGCGGTGTTGCCGCCTCCCGCGACGACAACATGCTGAATTCCCGCAAAAGCCTGCGTTCCCTGCTTCGAGCATTCTGCAAGGAATTCCAGCGCGTTGATAACCCTGACGCCGGAACCTTTTAAGGGCAGTTCGCGTGCCTTGTGCGCACCGATGCCGAGGAAAAACGAGGTGTATCCTTTTTCTGACAGCTTCTTTAGTGAGTCAATACTTGTGCCGGGAACAAATTCGATCCCTAGCGCCTGGATTCTGTCCAGGTCAGCCTTGAGTTCTTCGCGTGAAATCCGGAAGGATGGGATGATATTGGTCGGCACGCCGCCTAATGTGTTGTCGGCCTCAAAAACGGTCACCGGATAGCCTGAGAGTGCAAGGTGGTAGGCACAGGCAAGTCCGGCGGGACCTGCGCCGATCACGGCGGTTTTTCCCGCCGGCTTGACTGCTTGTTCTGGCAGTTTTGCTGGCGGAATGGAGGATGTTCGAGCTGATGTCAGTTTTACATCGCGGATTCTGACAGCTCCCTCATAGTCCAGCCGTGAGCAGTGTTCCTGACACACATGATCGCAGAGGACACCGGTCGTGTGCGCGAGCGGATTATCCGAAAGAATGGTGGCGAGTGCCTGTTCGGATTTGCCTTCTCCCTGTGCCTTGATATAGGCGGGGGCTTTCTGGTTGACCGGGCAGGCTTCAATGCAGGGGGCGGCAAAGCAATCGAAAAGCGGCAATGGTTTTCGGATGGAAACGGTTCCGTTTTTCCATTCTTTCCGATATTCGGGGCGTGCCAAAACAGCCTGCGAAAGCTGTGTCAGGGCTTCAGGATCGACGCGGTCAGGTGCGAAGGGCACACTGCCGGTCACTTCGCTGGCGATCTGCGAGAGCCGCAGGTAGCCGCCTGGTTTCAGAATATCGGTAGCAACGGTCAGGGGGCCCATGCCGGCCTTGATCAGGTCGGCGGCATTGAGCGCTGAGACGCCGCCGCAATAGGAGAATCGTGAGTCGAAATTCGGCAGAGCCTTTGCCAGTTTGGCGGCAAGGCTGACGGTAATCGGGAACAGCGCACGCCCTGACATGTACCGTTCAGCGCCAGGCAGCCTTTCATCAACATTCGCGTTTGCCAGGGTATTGGACAGTTTGATACCGAATCTGCAGGAATGTTCCCGGGCTACCGCTGTCAGTGTCTGAATGAGATTGATTGCCTGTTCAAACTGCAGATCATGCTCAAAGCTTTCACGCTTAAGCGAGATTTCAGTCCATCCCAGCTGGTCGAGGATTTTGCGCGCCTCATCAAAACCAAGGAGGGTGGGGTTGAGTTTGATATAGGTGTCAAAGCCTTTTTCTTCTATTAAATAGCGGCCTATTTTTTCGATTTCATCAGGCGGACAGCCATGCATGGTTGAAAGCGTGACCGAGTGAACCGGTCGAACCGGCATGTGAGCGGCCAGCGTTCTGGCTTTTTCGAGGTTTGCTTCTCCGAATGCTTCCGTAAAAGTTTCGCCAGCGACAAATGCCTGCAATTCGGCATTGGCTTTTTCCCAATATTCTGTCGCTTCCGGCCTGCGCATTCCCTCGATACAGCTGTCGACTTTTTTCCCTTGAATCC
>JAJTBL010000105.1 GCA_021286925.1 Spirochaetia bacterium
GGGGGTGATGGGTTTTCACCTTTGTTGCTATCAAGCACAAGATTGGAAACACTAGTGAATACTCTCGGTAATATAAAGAAACTTACAATTGCCAAAAACACCAGTCCAAGCACTCCACTTAGCCAGAAACCCGCATTGACTCCAAAACTCTCTGAAACTAACCCGCAATAAAGCGATCCTATTGGCGTCGATCCTACAAAAAGCAAATTATATGCAGACATTACGCGGCCTCGCATCTCATCGGTAGAAAGAATCTGTACTGAAGTGTTGCATAATGTGGCATATGAAGACATACCGAAACCACATGCAGCTAATAGAATAGCTGAAAGCATAAAGTTCTTTTGCAATCCAGTTAAAACCATCGCAAAAGCAAGAATAAAGCCTGCAAGCACTATCAAGCGAGGAGAAGGCACAAGTTTCTCCCCACTTAGGGACATAATAATTCCTGCCATCATGGATCCAAAACCCATTGCTGACATTAATAGCCCATATCTATCGGCAGAAAGTCCTAGCGTAAGCTTAGCAAAACTTGGAATGAGTATATTCAAATTCATTAAAAACAGGCTGAAAAAACCAATCATTATTAAGATCAGCATAATTCTTTTTTCTTTCCTGATATAGGAAAGCCCTGCTCTCAGTTCTCCTTTGAAATTTCCACCCTTTGCTCTTGGATTTCTCCCTGCTTTCATGAAGCACAAGCTTGTAATCACTGCTATGTAGCTGCCTGAATTGAATAAAAAAGTCCATGGAATCCCAATTGCCGCAATCAACACCCCTCCAATTGCCGGTCCTAAAACTCTCGCGACATTAAAAATGGTACTATTCAATGCTACCGCATTCACCACAAGCGATCTTTCACCAACCTGCTCAACAACAAAAGACTGCCGAGCAGGCCAGTCCACTGCAGTTAAAAATCCGGTAAAACCTGCTACAGCCAAAATATGCCAGTATTGGACATTGGGACTGAAAGCCAAAGCAGCAAGAATGAGGGCAGCTATCGAGAACAAGCTTTGCGTCACTATCAAAATTGAGCGCTTGGGGTATCGATCCAACAAGGGACCAATAAACAGTGAAAGCAGGAGAGAAGGCAGATATTGTATGGTAGAAAGGAGACCAAGCTTAAAAGGGCTGTTTGTGAGTTTCAGGACAAGCCAGGCTTGACCGGTATTTTGGAGCCATGTTCCAATAACAGAAATTCCCTGTCCCAAAAACCATAACCGATAATCTTTGGAAGCAAGCGCAGGAAGCCTCTCTCTTAGCGTCATGCTAGCACCCATGTTTGTTCATGCGAGATACGCTGTCGGCACCTGAAGCATCCTGAAAGCAATACCATAGGATTTTTCAAGAAATTTCGGTTCAAGAACGACAGAAGGATTATCGAACATCATTATCTTTTTATTATAGAGCAAAAGCACAAGATCGGAAACACTCTGTACGAGAGCCAAATCGTGAGTAGAAAAAATAATCGTCCTATTTTTCTTTGCCAACAGTGCCAACTCCCGGGCCACTCTTTGCGAGTTTGCTGGATCAAGCAAGGAAGTCGGCTCATCCAGAACCAGCGTATCGGCCTCCTGCGCGAGACAGCGCGCAATTCGAATCAGCTGGAATTCGCCGCCTGAAATTTCCGCGGCAGAACGCTGCTCAAGATGTTCGAGGTGCAATTCGGCAAGCGCGGACCGTGCCATGGCGTAATCCTGTTCCGAAGGCTGAGAAAGCGCTTGAATATGAGGTGCTCTGCCCATCAACACAAAATCCAGAACTGAATAATTGAATGGAAGGCGTTCAATCTGCGGCAAAAGCGCTATCGATCTGGCTCGTTCAAGCGGGGAAAGCGAACGAAGCGGTTGACCATTCAATTCGATTTTTCCCGATTCAGCTTTCAAATGCCCGGCAATCAAAGACAGCAAGGTCGTTTTCCCCGCACCATTGGCACCGAGTATTGCAACCTTTTCCCCTGCTTCAATCGAAAATGAAATGTCTTCAAGAATTCGGCCTCTCCCAAGCCGTGAAAAAGAAACATTTTCGAGTGATACAGCCTTCATCGCGCCATCTCCGTTTTTCTTGAAGTCAGAACGAATATAAACAAGAGCGCACCCATCAGGGCTGTCACAATGCCGAGCGGCAATTCGCCGGGGAAGAGGTTTTTCGCGATTCCATCAGCTAACAGAACAAAGACAGCTCCGCCAAGCATCGAGGCAGGCAAGGCATCTCTGCCATCAGGGCCGAATATGATCCTCGCTCCTTGCGGAACAACCAAGCCAACCCAGGCGACAATACCGCATGAAGCAGTCATCGCAGCGACTCCCAGTGCGGCAAAAGCCGCAGCGATAGCACGTTCAGTTTCAGGATGGAGTCCCAATGATCTGCTGACCTGATCGTCGAGAGAAAGCAGACTCGATCTCCATCGCAATACAAACATGACCAATATGGAGGCGGCTGCCAGCGGCGCGATGCCTGCCAATTTTTGCCATGTCATGGCGGAAAGCGATCCCATCGTCCAGAAAACAATATCAGGAAGTGTTTTCAACGGGTCTGCCACATATTTGACAGCCGCGAGCAGTGATGAAAAGAATGCGGAAACAGCAAGCCCCGCGAGAACAAGCCGAAGAACCTGCCCGCCAAATTTAAATTTTTTAGCAAAAAAAAGGCTGAGAGCGAGCGCCCCCAAAGCCATGAAAAAAGAAAGGCTCATGACAAAAACAGCCAAGCCGCGGTCACCAAGATTTTTTGCCAATGAAGGGCTGCTGCCGAGAACCAAGGCAATTGCAGCACCGAAGGCTGAGCCCTGGGAGACACCGAGAAAGCCTGCATCGACCAGCGGGTTGCCAAAAATTGTCTGAAGCATCGCTCCCGCCCCACCGAGTACAGCACCCAATAAGAATGCTCCCAAAGCCCTCGGAAGCCTCAGTGAAAAGAAAACCCGCTGGGTAGTTGTGTCGTTCACCAAATCCCGAATCGAAGTAAACCCCAATTGCGGATATCGGCCGATAAACAGGTAGAGGATAAAAACTCCAATCAGCAAAACAACCAGCAGGATCATCCTTCCTAATTTTCTGCCGTTATCCGCAGCCTTCACTTGCCAGCCTTTCCTTCAACCGCGCCAGACAAGCGCGGCAATATGGTTTGATTGAAAAGCTTTTCGTCCATCCCATAGGCAAAACTGAAGAAATTTCTTGCCAGGCTTATCGCCGAAAAGTCGGGGAAAAGCGCCGGATTGAGTGCTGCCGCCATCCACCGCAACCCCAGAATCCAGCGGGTGTCAGGCTGATCCCATGAATAGAAATCTTTCACAAAACCATAGACATTGCCGCTTTTAACAGCTGAAACACCAGCCAGCCTTCCATCTTTCAGAAGATTCTCCGCTGATTTTTCAGGATTATCTTTATAGTTGATCATGAAAATTACATCAGGATTCCATGCTGCGATCTGCTCGGCATTCACTTTCGCCCAGCCAGAACCAGGATTAGCTGATGTCCAAACCGGCACACCGCCCGATAATTCAACCATCATGGTTTGAATCCATGTTGCAGGAGGAACTTCCCAGATACCTTCAGCACCCGCTGAAGGCTGGAGCACCAATACCTTTCGCTTATCTGTCTGCTTTATTGCAGAGGTTTTATCGGTCACCTTTTTTACTTCGGATTTATACCAGGCTACAACCTCAGCTGCACGCTTTTCATTTTTAAAAAGCTTCCCCAGAAGCGCGATTTCTGCATAATAATCATCAGGATTTTCAAGATTCAAATACAACTGCTGGATGCCAAGAGCATCCAGTGCCGGTCCCAGGCTTTTTTTATTTGCACTCTTCATGATTACAAGATCAGGCTTGAATGATGCATAGGTTTCAGCACCGGCCGATGTTTCAAAAATCGGCCTTTTCGCGTATGCGGGGTCAATAGCGGCCAGAAAAATCCCCAAACCCTGATCCCCCTTTGCTGAAGCGACCACTTTGGAACCTGCTTCGGGGAAAAGATAGACTGCATCCACCACCATGATGACCGCCTTGCTTCCGCCAAGGACAATACGCTCCTGGGCAGACAGAGTCCCGGCAGCCAATCCAATTAATATAAGTACCGTGAAAAATTTGCTTTTCATGCTCATTACCATATCCTTTCCGATTATTTTACGTCAACAAGACTGATGTTTCCGGCGAAGAATTCTCGATATTCATCACAGGAGTATAAAAGCTCTTCATGCTTGCCGTACGCGATCATTTCACCTTCCTTCAGAAATAACACCTTATCGACATATTGGACGCTCGACAGGCGATGGGATACCGCAATAATAGTTATATCCTTACCATCCAAAGCCTTCCAGAGCTTTTCCTCATTCCTGGTATCAAGGCTTGCGGTCATGTCATCGAAAAGGAGAATCTCCGGCTCTCTCGCCAATGCCCTTGCAATGGCAAGCCTTTGCTTCTGTCCACCCGAAACGCTGACACCGCGCTGGCCTAACACAGTGTTTTCTTTCAACGGGAAGGTCCGTATTTCGTCACCAATCTGAGCGGTCTCGACGCAGCGCCAGAAATCTTCAGTCTTCAAATTGGGGTCTTCTTCTTTTGTTCCAAAAGCGACATTTTCCTGAATTGTCCCCGAAAAAAGCAAAGGTTCCTGAGGAACATAGCCAAATAGCTTTGCCCATGAAGCAGGCTGAATTTCCTGAAGATTTTTCTCATTTATCGAAATTTCGCCTTCCTGCGCCGGCAATATACCGGCAATCATTTTTATCAAGGTAGTCTTGCCGCTTCCGACCGGACCGATCACGAGGATACGTTCTCCCTTTTTCAGGTCGAATGAAACATGCCTGACCGCCGGGAGAAGCCTCCCTTCATACGCAAACGAGACGTTATGCGCTTTCAATGATTCAAAATGCTCAAGAATCGCTTGCTCTGCCTGCGACGCAGCAAAGCCGCGCCATGCCGGAAAATCCTTCATTTCTTCAAGCCGGTCAATATTGACAAAAGCCCGTTTGCCAAAGATGAAAAGCTGCGGTATGTCGAGGATAGGGTAAATCAGCAAATTGAGATAATTGTAAAAAGCATAGAATGTGCCGATCGTAATCGAGTTGCGTACAACCATCAGTCCGCCTGCGAAAATAAGCGCTATCTGGGCGACATAATCAATATTCTGATAGATGAGATTGAGTACGGTCTCTAATTTTATGACACCCATCTCCGTTTCAAAACGGCGCGCCAATGCGTCTGAAAAAAAGCGCTCATATTTTTTTTCAGAGGCAAACGCCTTTATAATCCTCGCTCCTGAAAAACTCATTTCGAGCTGTTCATTAATGTGCGAAATTGCCTGCTCATTTTTATTTACCTTATCATAGATGGTATCCTGCGTTTTGCTGAAAATATACAGCATGAAGGGCAGGGAAATAATTGAAAAAAGAGCAAGCCTCCAATCAAGCAGGAACATGGCTATCGCACAAAAAATGACTTTGCTTCCGGATTCAACTGCTCTGAAAATGCCTGAACAGAGAAACCACGATAGTTTCGGAAAATCGCTGATATCAGAGGTCAGTCGCGTCACCACATCGCCGGAGGAGTATTTCGAAAAAAACTGATAATCTTTTTCTGTCACAGCTTTGAAGTATTTATTCCTGACGATGTAATCAAAAACTACATTGAGAGCACCGCGGATGCCCGGGAAAAAACCGGCGATAAATCCAGCGAACCCGAGCGCAATAAAATACAGCGCTATTTTTCTGATTTCTTTCAGCGGTTCAGCATATCGTGTATCATTTGTGAGAATATTTTGAAAGAGGTCGAATAACGTTCTTGTAAGGAGCGGGAACGCTACCGCGACAGCGCTCGAAAGCAATGTCAGAAAAAGCAGCAATACAATGAGTCCCTTCTTTTCCTTCCAAACATACCATATCCAGCGTATATGATGTATTTTATTCATTATCATTTCCTTGTTTCAAAAATTGCTGTTCAACCAGCAATCGGTACGCAGGCAAATTCTCATATAGTTCTTGATGTGTCCCTCGCGCCAGGATTTTTCCTTCCGAGAAAAAGAGAATTTGGTCCGCATTTAAAATGGAGGAAAGCCGATGCGCAACGATGAGCGATGTTCTCCCTTTTAAAAGAATTTCCAGACTTGCCTTGATCTTCTGTTCAGTTTCCATATCGATATTGCTGGTTGCCTCATCAAGAATTGCGATTTCCGGGTTAACCACAATTGCCCTCGCAAACGCAAGAAGCTGTTTTTCACCAGCTGATAAATTGCCGCCGCGTTCCCACAGGTTGGTCGCTATACCGCTGGGAAGCTTCTGCACGGAGTCTTCGGCATGAACACGGGCAAGCGCGGATCTGACTTCGCTCTCAGGAATTTCATCGTTGTAAATTCTGACATTTTCAAACACAGAACCCGGGAAAAGATAAACATCCTGCAATACCAATCCGATTTTTTTACGCCATTCAACGAGGTTTAGTGATGAAAACGGCTTGCCATCAATGGTGATCCGTCCTTTTTGCGGATGATAGAAACCACATAAAAGACTCACGGTGGTGGATTTTCCGGAACCCGAAGCCCCGACAACTGCAGTCATCTTGCCTTTCTGGATCGAAAAACTGACATCCTTCAGCACCCAATCTTCATCTTTATACGCAAA
>JAJTBL010000106.1 GCA_021286925.1 Spirochaetia bacterium
TCCAGGCAAACGGGCTCGGATTTGTGACCGGAAAAGAATGGAACCCCGTAACAGTAAAATTGGGCGCTCTGCCTTTTATAGCGGGGACCTTGTTCACATCCTTGCTGGCTCTCACGATCTCCCTTCCTTTTTCACTGGCAATCGGCATCGTTTTGGGAGAGTACGCTTCCGAATCGAGAATTTCAGCCGTTGCCAACACAATTGTCAATCTGCTCGCAACAATCCCCTCGGTGGTCTACGGCTTGTGGGGATTGGCTGTAGTCGTTCCTTTGGTCCGAAATATCGAAATGGCGCTGGGAGTGCCGCCCTATGGTGTCGGCATTGCCTCGGCATCTCTGGTGCTCGCCATCATGATTATTCCCTATCTTTCATCGATAACCCGGGAAGTTCTGCTGAACGTTCCATCTTCGGTAAAGCAAGGCGCTTTGGCGCTGGGTTGTACCCGCTCGGAGATGATTTCCGGCATCGCGCTTCCCTATGTCCGTTCCGGCATCCTGGCAGGCATCTTGCTCTCCCTCGGCCGGGCCCTGGGCGAAACGATGGCGGTGACCATGCTGATCGGCAACGCGACCCGAATGCCGACATCGATTTTTTCTATCGGGAATACACTTGCGAGCATCATAGCCAGCCAGTTCAATGAAGCTGAAAGCGATGTGCATCGGTCGGGAATGATCGGGCTCGCTTTGATACTCTTTATGATCACGTTCATCATAAATTATTTTGGCAGACGGGTGATCCAGAGAACCGGAGTACAGCATGGAATATGAAAATCAGTTTGAAAAAAGCGCAAACAGAACTCGAAGGCATCGCAAGGACAAGTTTTTTGCCTTCAGTTTGATTCTGCCGGGCATTATCGTTCTGGCTATCCTTGTCCTGATTTTGATTATGCTGGTTGCCAAGGGAGTAAAAGCCTTCAATCCAGATTTCTTCTTGTCGGTTCAAAAGCCTTTTGGTGTTGAAGGCGGCGGCATCGTCAATGGAATCCTCGGCAGTCTTCTGATTATGGCGATGGCCAGTCTTATCAGTATCCCCCTTGCGCTGATTTTCTCGGTCACGCTGATCGAAAAAAAAGACACAAGGATAGCACGCCTTTTGGAACTCTGCCTGTCTTCCTTTCAGGGAGTACCCTCGATTGTCTTTGGCGTCATCATGTACAGCTGGCTGGTTGTCCCCTTGAAGTCATACTCCGCACTGTCCGCCGCAATCGCAGTCTCCTTCATCATGATTCCGACAGTCTCCGCGACTATCAAGGAAGTTCTGTTGCTCGTTCCTTCATCATATAAAGAAGCGGCAATTTCTCTTGGCGTTCCAAGATGGAAAGCCATGACTGGCGTCATTGTTCCGTCGGCCATGCCCGGAATCAAAGGGGCAGTGGGCTTGGGATTGGCTCGAATTGCTGGAGAAACTGCGCCGCTTTTGTTTACAGCCTTCGGCAACCCTTTCCTTTCGCTGAATCCGTCAAAGCCGGTGAGCGCGATGCCGCTGATCATCTATGATTATATCAAAAGCCCCTATGCCGATTGGCATGAAAAAGCCTGGGGAACAGCCCTGTTGCTCGTTCTGATGGTTTTCGCACTGACGCTTTCTATCAGCGCTCGGCAGAAGAATGCTCATCCCCGCTGATTGCCGAAAATCGATTCAATTACGGCAATAAAAAAGCTAAAAAAAAGGCGCGCAGGTCTGCGCGCCGTTCGCATGTTATTCCGCGTTCTGAATTGCGAAGTCCCAATACTCCGGTGTCATATCACCATCCTCAATCCTGTAGTCCTCCGGCAGACTGGCCACGTTGCTGGAAAACGCTGGCGGGGCGGGAAATTTGAAGGTAGCCGGGGCTTTGACGAAACCGCCGGTGCCTGCTGTTGATGCCATCGTTTGCGCACCTGCTCCAGCACTTGTCGGCGCGGTTTCTTCCCCGGGATGCGCGGCTTTCCACTCTGCAATACGCTTGCCGCGCAGGAATCGGTCAGCCACGGATGGAAATAGTTCAAGCAGGAGTTCTTCCTTTTCGTTCATGGCAAGCGGCATGTTGCCCGCTTCGGGAATCAGCGGATTAGCCTGTTTTTTGTAAGCGCTGGTGTCATAGGGAATCTCTTCACGGGTTCCGCATACCCTGAATCTGAATTCAGGATCGACCGGCCAGGGCGTTTTGCCATAGCTTCCCTTCACAAGTTCCGCAAAGTTTTTAGAAATATTGGAGTAGGGGTCCTTGCCCTGGGTTTTTGACACGACATAGTTGACAGCCTGAACGCCGACAATCTGGCTGGTCGGCGTCACGAGCGGCGGAACTCCGCAGTCCAGCCGGACAACGGGAACCGCCTTGAGCACTTCTTCTAGATGCTGTTCGAGCTTGGCTTCTTTCAGCTGGGACATCATGTTGGTGTACATTCCGCCGGGAATTTGCGCGTGCTGGACGATTTTGTCCGGCTCCGGATAATTGAAAGCCGCCTCGATCTTTCTGCACAGCTCCAGCGCTTTTGCGTATTTCTTGCCGACTGTCGCTTCAAGCGCGTCATCAAAAAGCAGATTAAGATCCTGGCTGATGGTTGTCTTGGAAAGATCCAGCACCGGCGGGAGTTTTTTGTACTGGTCATAGGCCGCGAGCTGCTGCCGAGCTTCTCTGAGCCGCGCGTCAATTTTGGCGACAGCGGCGTTGTCCACACCGGTATCAAGGCCAAGCTTGTCCGCAAAAATCCTGATTATTTCATATGCCGGGGCCGCCGGACCGCCTGAGAATGACAAGATGGCGGTATCCACGATATCAACGCCATTGACCATCGCCGCAAGCAAGCTTGCGACACCATAGCCCGGTGTACAGTGTGTATGCAGGTCGATGGGAACGGAGATTTCGTTTTTCAGGGCTTTTATCAGTTTTGCCGAGGCCGCTGGTTCGATTAGGCCTGCCATATCTTTGATGGTAATCATGTCGGCGCCAAGCTTTTCCAGCTCCTTGGCTTTTTCCACGTAATAATTGGTCGTAAAAAGATTGATTGGCAGAGCTTTCCCGGAGAAAAACGCATGGACATGTTCGCGGAAGGTGAATTTTGGATCCATGGTGTAGCAGACTGCACAATCCGCCATGCCGCCAGCTTCTTTTACAAATCGAATGGAGGACTTCATATTTTCGATATCGTTCAGTGCGTCAAAAATCCTCATGATATCGATGCCCGAAGAAATCGCGTTCCTGCAGAAACCTTCAATGACTGAGTCCGGATAAGGGTTGTACCCGAAGAGATTCCGGCCGCGCGAGAGGGCGGTCAGCTTGGAAACGTTGCCAATGCCGGCTTTGATTTTTTCAAGCCGCTCCCAGGGGTTTTCATTCAGGTATCGCATGACGGAATCGGGAACAGCGCCGCCCCAGACTTCCATGGCATAGAAATGCGCATTCCGGTATTCATCCAGAACCGCGTCTACCTGTGCCTGGTTCATCCTCGTGGCGAACTGACTCTGCTGTCCGTCCCGCAGGGTTAAGTCCCTGATTTTGAGTGCATGGTTCATTCGAATTTCCTCCACAGACTCTTCGGTCAATAATAAATACTAATATAGTCTTGTCAATTATGCTAGGCAGGGCAGGCTGGTAATTCTGCGGGTGCCCCAAAATGAGTGTTTCCAATCTTGTGGTATGAATATTTTTATATAATGAATAGATAATATTAACAGCCCCTCATCACAATTCTTTTTGACAGAATCACGATTTTGGGGTAAAATATATCGAATGCCGCATCTCAAATCCGCTCAACCGACTTTTCGCAGTGAAAGGCTGACTTTGAGTGGGTTGCCGTATCTGTATAGGTAAGGCGCGGAAAAAAATATACGAGTAAGGGTATGGCTGAACAAAAAAAAGGCTATTTCCACATTATCAGGGAGAAGTACTGCAAGGGCTGCGGAATCTGCATTGCCTTTTGCCCGAAACAGCTGCTTGTTCTGAAGAATGGCAAGGTTTTCCCCGAACGACCTGAAATCTGTATCGGCTGTCATATGTGCGAATACCGCTGCCCAGATTTTGCCATCGAGGTAAAACCGATTGTTGAAGAAACCAACAATTCAGCCGATGTCGAAGGACTGGATTACAGTTTGCCACCGGAGGCGCACCATGCCTGAAATCGTCAAATTGATGCAAGGAAATGAAGCCTGCACGATGGGAGCCCTTGCCGCAGGTCTTGAGTTTTATGCTGGCTATCCCATTACACCGTCAACCGAAATCGCCGAGATGTGTTCGGAAGAGCTGCCCAAGGTGGGCGGCCGTTTTATCCAAATGGAAGATGAAATCGGCTCAATCGCAGCCTGTATCGGTGCTTCCCTGACAGGCAAAAAGTCCATGACTGCGACCTCAGGTCCCGGTTTTTCCCTTATGCAAGAATCGATTGGCTATGCCAGCCTCTGCGAAATCCCGGTTGTCATCATCAACGTTCAGCGAATGGGCCCCTCGACCGGCATGCCGACCAGTCCTGCTCAGCAGGACCTGATGCAGGCGCGCTGGGGAACCCATGGCGACCATGCGATTATCGCCCTGGCTCCTGGCAACGTCAAGGAATGTTTCGAACTTACTTTCAAAGCCTTTTTACTGTCAGAAAAATATCGAGTTCCCGTCATTGTGCTGACTGACGAAGTTATCGGGCATATGCGGGAAAAAGTGGTCATGCCCGATCCCAGAACCTATAAGATTCCTGTGCGCGCCATGCCGGTAACACCGGCGGGCTACAAGCCCTATGAAGCCGATCCGGACGGCGGCGTCCCCTTGATGGCTCCATTTGGCAAAGGTTATCGCTGGCACTGCACCGGCCTCTTCCATGATGAAAAAGGCGCGCCGTCAGGGAAAGCCTCCGTTGCAGAAGCATTGCTTCACCGGCTTGAAAGAAAGATCGAAAAGAATAAAGCAGAATTGGTTGATTACTTTGCCGAGTCACTGGATGACTGCGATGTCGCGGTCGTTTCCTTCGGCTCCTCAGCCATGGCGGCCCTTTCAGCGGTGCGCAAAGCCCGCGCTCAGGGGCTCAAAGCCGGAATGCTCAGAATCAAGACGGTCTGGCCCTTCCCCGACGAGGCAGTCAGAGAACTGACCAAGACGGCTCACACGATTATCGTACCGGAGATGAACCAGGGACAGATGGCGCTTGAAGTTGAGCGTGTTGTCCATGGCAAGGCAAAGGTTGTGAAGCTGGGCAAGGTGAACGGCGATCTTTTCCGCCCTGAAGAAGTTTTCGAAGTTTTGAAGGAGGCATTCTGATGGCTGAAGTCCTCGATTATTTCAGGAAGGAACGACTTCCTTCAATCTGGTGCCCTGGCTGCGGCCATGGTACGGTGACTGGCGCACTCATTCGAGCCATAGACAAGCTGGGCTTGGATAAGAACAATATCGTCATGGTTTCCGGCATCGGCTGTTCAAGCCGCGCCGTCGGATATCTCGATTTTGACACCCTCCATACGACGCATGGGCGGGCGATTGCTTTTGCAACCGGTGTCAAGCTCGCCAAACCCAATCTCAAGGTCATTGTCATGACCGGCGACGGAGACTGCGCTGCTATCGGCGGCAATCACTTTATCCACGCTGCCCGCCGTAATATAGACATCACCACAATTGTGATGAACAACAATATTTATGGCATGACATCAGGCCAGTACTCGCCGACGACGCCGCACGGAATGCTTGGAACCACCGCACCGTATGGTAATGTTGAGTATGCCTTCGACCTCTGCGAACTGGCAAAAGCCGCGGGCGCCACCTATGTCGCGCGGGCAACCAGCTATCATGTGACTTTGCTGGAAGAACTTATCGAAAAGGCTCTGCAGAACAAAGGTTTTTCAGTTGTTGAGGCGATGACCCAGTGCCCTACCTATTTCGGTAGAAAAAACAAGATCGGCGGTGCGGTTGAACTGCTCAACTGGATCAAGGATGGGACAATCAATGTCAAAGCGGCAGCGGCGCTGCCTCCTGAAAAGCGGGAAGGCAAAATCCTCATCGGCGAACTCCACAGATCCGAGCGGCCCGAATATACTGCTTCCTATCTCGAAATGACATCGAAAGTCCAGAGAACCTACAATGATTACAAAGGAGGGAACAGAGGATGCGAGTTGAATTCAGACTGAGCGGTTCAGGCGGTCAGGGGCTTCTGCTTGCCGGCATCGTGCTGGCAGAATCCGCCATCCTCGATGGCAAAAATGCTGTCCAGACCCAGAGCTATGGGCCTGAAGCCCGGGGCGGCTCCAGCAAGGCCGAAGTTGTCATCTCCGATACCGATATCGACTATCCAAAGGCAACCGATCCCGATTACCTCCTGGCTCTGACCAATGACGCTTATAAAACCTACGGCAAACTGATGACCAAGGGCACAATTATCATTGACGATTCTGTCACGCAGGATCCGGAAATCACGGCAAAGACAATCAGCCTCCCTATTCTCGAGACAGCTGCCAAAAAAGTTGGCAAAACGGTAGTTGCAAATATTGTCGCGCTCGGTGTTCTGGGCGGCATATCGCGCATCGCTTCCGTTGACTCCATGAAAGCTGCTGTCAAGGCACGGGTTCCTAAGGGCACTGACGAACTCAACCTGAAAGCCCTGCAAGCCGGACTTGACCTCGTCGC
>JAJTBL010000107.1 GCA_021286925.1 Spirochaetia bacterium
CCAGTCGCTTCAACGGGAATGAAAAACTCTCCGCGGCCGACCGCCATGTATCTGGTGGATTCCAACGCGGCCATGGCCATGAATGCCCTCCATATTTCAGCGCTCGGCGACATCCTGAACGATAAGGAAATTTCCTTCCAGTTCAAGCGCGATTATTTTTCGCTGAAAACCCGGATCAACTCAAAAATGTGGAATCCTGAAGAGGGTTTCTACTATGACCTCGACGCCCAGGAACAGCAGGTCAAGACAAAGACCATCGGCACCTATTGGCTTCTGCTCGCTGAAATTCCCAACGAGGAGCGGGCCGAAAAGCTCATTCAGAAGCTCAAGGACCCCGCATATTTCGGCACGGAAAATCCATTCCCGACTTTGTCCGCGGATCATCCGCTCTATGACAGGAAAGGCAACGGTTATTGCGGTTCTGTTGTCCCCGCATTCACGTTCATGGTGATCAAGGGGCTGGAAAAATACAACTTCTACGAATTTGCCCGTGATTGCGCCATCCGCCATCTCTATTTTGTGCTCGATACGATGCATCAAAACAGTGAGCATCGTGAAGGCGGGCATCAGCGGGATCATAAACCGATTGTGTGGAGCGCTTATCAGCCGCAATCGGAAGGCAAGGCCCACTGGGATGCGGTTCCCGATTGGCCGTACCCCCATTACTTGCCGTTCAACGGTCTCACGACGGTGACGCTCATGATTGAAAACATCGTCGGGTTGTATATATCGCTTCCGCGCAAAACCGTCGATTGGATCATCCCCAATCTGGAAATCATGGGCATTGAAAACCTTTCCTTGAAACGCAACATGATTACCATTCTGTCCAGCAAGTCCGGACGGGGCTGGGAAATCCACATGGAAAGCGAAAAGCTGTATTACTTTACTATCAATGTCATCAATAAGAAGAAAAAGACGCTGCCGATCCCTTCAGGCAAGTGCTCCATGCTTATCGACAAAATTTAAGGCTGAGCCTGTGCCGAAACTCGGTTAGTTTTGCGATTGGCTCTGCGTTTTCTCGAGATCCCTGAGAGCTGGCGGCGAAAACGGGCGGCATAAGGCTGCCTCCTCTCATTGCATCCGCATTTTAAACGCCTCTCAGGTGTCTCGAAGCTTGTATATCGAATTTTTCTGCCGTCAAACGAGCCTAGACTGACTTCACGACAATCGAACCCATCAGCGCCAGGCCGGAAATTTCGACATACGGCAAATTGCGGTCTATTCGCTGTTCTACGCCTTTCTGGATATGCGCTTCGCCCATGAAGGGGAAGGCGGACATCCTGACCGGCAGGCCGCGGGGGACCAAAATCCTGATTTCGCCCATGATGGCGATCGCTTCTATCTTCAGCCGTCCCGGGGGAATGGCGGTTTCCGTGAGGTCAAGGGTTGTACTGCCCATGAGGGTGATACTGGTCGCGGAGTCCGAATTGAGCCAGTCGCCGACCATTTTCCGGTCGCCCATGATGCAGGGCAGAAATTCCGGACTGCCCTGGCGCCGTTCTATCAGATAACTGCCTGGCTGGGACAGTGTGTCGGGGGTTCGCTCGCGGCGGCTGGAAAGCGGCGCGGTGCCGCGGCTTGATGTCGCGGGGGCTGGAACCGGAAGGTCCGCGACTTGGCTTGTGATGCCATCGATGGAAAGCGCTTTCTGGATTCTGTCAGCGCGAACTTCATATTCTTCGAGCGTAATTTTGCCCAAAGCATAGGCTGAGGTCAGGTTATCAAGCGCTCGCTGGCGCTCCGGTTCAAATGCATCCATATTCGACCTTCACTTTGATGACCGCAAGGGCTCATCAGTCAGATATGAGCCTGCGTGCGCAGCGCTCAATGGGAATCTCTAGCCAATCATTGTACCGATAAATGCTTTTCCGTCAAGGATTTTGAAAAGATTGTCCAGGTCCTTGCCCGAGGCGCAGACCACCTTGATGCCGACTTTCTCCGCTTTTTCGGAGGCAATCGGGTCGAAGGGCAGGTTGGCGCCCGGTGTCCAGGTACTGCCGACCATCGCCCGGTACTCAGGCCAGCTGATGGCGTCGATGGGCGCCGCGGTTGGGTCTTTGCGGGGATCAGCGGTATAGACTTTGGCGATATTGGAAAGATTCAGCACCATAGACGAGCCGAATCGCTCGGCAAGCCAGACTGCGTCAAAGTCCGTGGAAAATCCGGGCTTCCAGCCCGCCGCGACCAGGATTCGGCCTGAAAAGGCGATGTCCGCGGAGGGGTCGGTCACGACGGCATCCTGGCAGAGCGGTCCGAACACGGATTTGACCAGCTGGGCGTTCAATCGTGTCGCCGCGATGCCGATCCAGTCCAGGGTTGTGTCGAGGTTTGCGCCCGGCTGGAGGCTTGGCAATGCGGCTGCGGTTGTTTCGAGGAATTTTTTGTAGGCGTTCTGATAGATTCGCGCCGGTCCGCCGCCGCCGATCACCATGATGAGGCGGTGTTCCGGATGTTGTGCCAGCCAGGCGGTGATCCGCTCTGCAAAGGCCGCAATAAAGTCGGTGTCCGGTCCCTCTGGCGGCGCGACAATGGAGCCGCCCAGCGAAATTGCATAGAGCATCATGCCCTCCTTCACTTGATTTCTAATTCTGTAAAACCGCTCATCCGATTTTTTCTCTATCAAATTTTGCGCTTCCGGCGAGCGGCGTGTTTTTCAGTTCAGCAAGCGATAGCTGTCACGCAGGGTGCTCCTCAGCTGGCTCGCATGGCTGAACACGATGCCGTGCAAACCGCATTCCCGCGCGGCCTGGATGTTCGCCGGGCTGTCGTCGATGAAAAGACAAGCTTCGGCATCTGTCCCCGCCCGTTCGACACAGGTTCTGTAGATTTCTTCCTGCGGTTTGAGCTGTAAAAGATCGCAGGAAAGCAAAATATCGTCAAACAGACTGATCCAGTCGATCTCGCCGCAATACCGCGAGGCGCCGAAGATTTCGGCTTTGCCCTCCTCATTCATGTTGGACAGAATCATGAGCCTGAAATCGCGGCGCTTCAGCTCCTGGATGATGCTGACCGTTTCGGCGTTGATGGTAAACCAGCTCTGCATGTCCCAGCGGATAAGCTTCGACACGTCTTCAGCGAAAACTGATGTGCCGTAATGCGCGCCTACGTTGTTCCAATAGGTGAAAGCATCGATAAGGCCCTGATCGTAGGGAGGCCGCTCCAGTGTATATTTCGCGATGAATTCCGCAAGGTCTGCTGAAGGACAGAAAAAATCAGCCATGGCCCGGGCGCAGGCGCTGTCCTGATCCATGGTAATGACTCTGCCGCAATCAAAAATCACGGTGGAAATTTCCGGTGCTGTCGTATCCAAATGTTCCTCGCTTGCAGCCAAGCCGCATTTCATGGAATCAATTCGAGCGCATGCTCGAAGACTGTATCGATTCCGTTCTGGTAATCGTCAAAATCAGGCCACACAAGGTGCTCCGCGGACGGCTCCAGCACTTTTCGCGGCGGAAAGAGCCCGGTGCTTGTGTCATACGTCCAGAGCCTGCTGGAACGCCCGATAATCAGCCCTGAGGCAGGCAGGGAGAAGCGTTTGACTTCACCGTAATGGCGGAGCGGCTCGATCAGCGGTTCCCCGATGAGGATTGCGGTGCCGGTGCTTTGGTCCTTCCCGCCGCAGGCCTTGATGATGTCAGCGGCGTTCTGCATGGCGGAAGAAAAAGTTGTCCCGCTGATCAGGATGATAACGCCGCCCTGCTCCGCGGATACCTGCTTTTTTGCAAGAGCCTGCGCAAAGCGGTACCCCGGCATGGAGTTGCCCCCGGAGTTGAATCGGAGATCCACAATGAGGTGATCCAGGCTTGTCTGCTGGCTTCCCTTGTCAGGCAGCAGGGCCAGGACTTCCTGCAAAAGCGGCCAGGCAGCCTGGTCGCAATCATCATAGCGGAGATAGATGCTTGAAGAGTGCTCAGGAATATAATCGTACCACCAGTGTGCTTCCGGGTGGCTTCTGGTGAAGGGAATAGATGGGATCGAATCGAGAACCCGGACCCAGTGATTATCCTGTCTGGATACAAGGGGAACCGAAAGCTTTTCTTCAGCGCCCTCACGCAGAACTGTCAGCGCAAGTCCTTTCTCATCCGCCATGCCCAGATGCCGCATAAGATAGGGGTTCATGAAGGATTCCATGATTTCACTTCGGACTGCATGCGCGTAGAGATACGGCTCGGTTTCTTTGCTGACTGCCGATTCGATACTCAGATAGGGCGCTATCTGCTGAATGGCTTCCTGGGTGGTAAAAGACCCGATCCTGGTGACAATCAGGCCCAGGTATTCAGTCTGGGGCTGGTTGATTGCCGCGATTCTGAGGTCCCAATGCTCCATGGGAGCATCAGCCCCTTCATAAGCATAGCACGAGTCTAGAAAAAAACGCATCGCCACAGGGAAGATTTCCGACGGCGAAGCATTGATCCGGGTATGCCCGTCCCCCACCGCCGCCAGCGATCGCTGGATGCCTGGAATGGCTGTGTCTGCTGGGCTTCCGATGAGGTTGTCCGCGGTTTCCATCGTATGCTGAAGTGCTTCGATTTCCTGAATGAAGGCCTGCCGCGCCACTTCGTCGGAAGCCAGTTTTGGATGCTTTATTATTTCGTTTTTTAATAAAGAAATATCAGAAAGCCACGCCTGAACGTCCAGATCATCGGCGGAAGGCGGGATTGTTCCCCACTGCAAGGGCGTAGTACAGCTGGCCGCGGACACCAAAAAAACTGCCAGAAAAAGGATCAAAGCAAAACCGGACCCCAAAGTATGATGCAAGCCAGCACCTTTCTGCCGAATTGCCTGTTCCCTGATGTTTATCTGAACTGCCATATATGAACCCCTGATTTTCAGCCCAGAATGCCCTGTACCAGCCGCCAGATGATTTCCGGAAGCTGTTTGAAAGCATACACGGCATGGACGCGTTCGCCCATCTGGTGGTAGTCGCGTCCCCATGGGCCGATATTGATGACAGGACAGCCGATGTTGCCGCCTTCGCCCTCTTCCAAAGTCGAGTCGATGACAGGTGACTGGCTGGCCAGATAAATCCGTTGTTCCCGGGTGTCGGCGGGGGCGAGAAAGCTCATATCCGAGATTCCGGGAAAATATGGCCGAACGCGCACCGCTGTTCCAGTTTCCAGGGAATATGCGGAAAGGGTTTCGCGCAGGAGCGAGACGAAATTCTGGTGCCGTTCGCCATCCAATTCCGCTCGTGCGTAATAGGGCGGTGCAAAACCGATGACGGCCGCCGGGCCCTCGATTGCCGTGTATGGCAGGAGGTGGTTCAAAATAAAAATAGTCTGGAGAACCTGGTCCTCGGGATGCTCTTTTGCAGCGAGATTTCGAATTGTCTGCACAATGCCGGGGCTGGTGCGTTCCGCCCGCTGAGAAAACTCGGAAAATTCGATAACGGCTGGCTGGGCGGCAGGGAGCTTGAAATGCTCGGATATCCGCCGTGACAGGGTGGATGCCCGTTCTCTGAGCAGGGAAATCGCCTTGTTCATCGCTGATTGGGTGATCCGGCGGATGTTTTCCATGATGTCTTCGGGATTGCGCTGGTGGCTCAAAAGATTGACCGCACAGAAGACGGAAGAGGGGGTTGTCACATCATAGTGGGTACGAGATTCGCGGAAGTAGAGAATAGTTGGCGGCGGTGCTTCTTCGCCCGGTGCAGCCTGCCGCTCCTGCATTGCATCCGGGTTGCATTCGATCTCGCGCGCAAACTCAGAGGCGGTGAGGACGGCATTGATACCGTCAAAGGGAGCGCCGGCATGGGTGCACTGGCCCAAAAAATAGACAAATGGCAATGTTTTGCCGACCGAGCCGGTAAAAACTGCGCGGCCTGCTTCGCCGTTTTCCTTATCGACTGCTGAATCGAGGTTGAAAATTGCCGCTGGCTTCAGCCCATGCTGTTTCAAGAATTCCGGAAGCATGGCGCGGGCGGCTTTCATGCCGTGGCTTTTTCCTTCTTCATCCGCAACCGCGAGAAAAAGAATGTTGCCGGTTCGTTCATAGGGTGAGGCAAAGCGGGCGAGCACCGAAATGCCGGCAGCCAGGCCGCTTTTCATGTCCAAAATGCCGCGTCCGGGGATAAATTCTCCCGATTGGATGTCTTCCTTCAATTGGTACAGCGGATTGTCTTTGCTTGAAACCTCGGCCAGCTGTTCCAGCATTTTCTCACTCAGGGTTTCCGGGTCGAATGCCCATGGCTCCAGAGAACCATACATGCTGGTCTGGACTACATCATAATGGCCGGTCAGAATCAGGCAGTCTTTGCCTTTGCCCCGCACGAGCGCAGTCAGATTGCTCCGCTCCTTCGGATCCCCGGGGATCTCGTGGAGCCGCAAATCTTCGGGATGGTCACGGAAATAAGGGATCTGGCTGATGATATCCAGTAAAAAGGCGGGAAAAGCTTTTTCTCCCGATGTGTCGGTGATGCTGGCATTCCTTGTCAGCGCAATCGAGAGACTTCGAACATCATTAAAATCTATTGTTTTGCTCATAATAAAAATATATCGCAATCTGCGGGTTCTGGATAAGTGGGGCGCGCAAGGGCGCCATAGCGCTCAGCGGCAATGGCCGCAAGGAATGTCGTCCT
>JAJTBL010000108.1 GCA_021286925.1 Spirochaetia bacterium
CGCATCATCCACAATCACAATTTCAACCTGCTTCCCGAGCACGCCGCCGGCTTTGTTGATCAGCTCAGCTGCCACGGTGACCGATTGCTTGGCCATCTGACCTTCATACGCATAATCTCCGGTAATCGGTGCCTGCAAAGCGATTTTGATTGTTTTGCCCGATTGAGCCGTTCCGCAGCCTGCAAGGACCGCAAAGATCATCAAACCAAAGACGGCGCTGAAAAATACAGCGTGTTTCCGCATCCCTCTTTCTTTTATCATGTTGTGTGCCTCCTCCAGTATCGTATAATGATGCATAATTATACGCAAGCTTTTTTTTATCTTTTTCTTGACAGGTTTTGAATGTGGTACTAGCCTTTTGGCAAATGGCAGGAGAATTCTGTCAGCACAACAAGAAGGTACTTGATGCCGCGAATTGAATCACATCCCATATTGGCTGTTGAAAAGACAAAAAAAGATGTCAGCTTTCTTTTCAATGGAGAAACTGTCAGGGGGCTTGAAGGCGAACCGGTTTCCTCAGCGCTCATAGCGCTGGGATTTTTCGAGTTTTCGCGTCACCCCAAAGATTCGGCTCCCCAGGGGCTTTTCTGCGCAAACGGGCAGTGCAGTCAATGCACGGTCCTTATCGATGGCATTCCCCGGAAATCCTGTGTCACCCCGCTTGAGGAAGGCATGGATGTCCGTACCCTCAAGGGGCTTCCGGTGCTTCCTGAAACCGACATGCCGCTCAAGCAGGCTGAAAGGCGTACTATCCATACGGATATCGTCGTTATCGGGGCTGGACCCTCGGGTCTCTCGGCAGCATACGAACTCGGCAAGATGGGTTTTCAGGTTCTGCTGGCGGATGACAAGGAAAAGCTTGGCGGAAAGCTCGTTTTGCAAACTCACAAATTTTTCGGTTCGGAAGAGGATTGCTACGCCGGCGTTCGGGGCATCGATATAGCGTCCATTCTTGAGGAAAAACTTTCCCGCATGCCGAATGTCACTATTTTAAGGAATTCCCCCGTTGTCGCGATTTTCAAGGACAGAAAAGCGGGCATTTACAAAGGATATTCGTCCTATCTTTTAGTCGAATTTACGGCGCTGGTGGTCGCGGCAGGCGCTCGTGAAAAAAATATATTATTTCCTGGCAATGATTTGCCTGGGGTTTACGGCGCGGGAGCCTTCCAGACTCTGGTCAACCGGGACCTCATCAAGCCCGCGCGCAGGATACTCATTGTCGGCTCCGGAAACGTCGGTCTGATTGCCGCCTACCACGCGCTCCAGGCGGGTATCCAAGTAGCCGGCATTTTTGAAATCATGGGCAGAATCAACGGCTACAAAGTTCATGCCGATAAAATCCGAAGAATGGGCGTGCCGATTCACCTGAACACGACGATTCTCCGGGCGGAAGGCGAGGGGAAGGTTTCAAAAGCGATTACAGCCAAGGTCGATGACCAATTCAAGCCAATCCCGGGCACTAGCCGGGAATATGAGGTGGACACAATCCTTATCGCCGCAGGCCTGGCTTCCTGCGATGAATTCTTGCGCCAGGCGAGGGAATACGGCATTCTCGCCGTTGCCGCAGGCGATGCCGAAGAGATTGCCGAGGCTTCCAGCGCCATGTTCGGCGGCAGAATCGCCGCCTTCACGCTCGCTAAAATGCTGGGCAAACGCGCGGAAATCAACCCCGAGTGGATGCCGAAACGGGAAATTCTCAAATCCCGGCCGGGCGATACATTTTCCCGGAGCCCTGTCGTCCCGGGACCCCAATGGCGGCCAGTATTCTTCTGTTCGGAAGAAATACCCTGCAATCCCTGCACAACCGTCTGTCCTACCAATGCCATCCATCTGCGCCCCTTGCGCGGAACAATCATGGATCTGCCCTATTTTGACAATACCAAGTGCATCGGCTGCATGTCCTGTGTTTCAATCTGCCCGGGTCTCGCGGTCAGCCTGGTGCGCCGTGTCGCCGATGACAGCGCGGAAGTGGTGTTGCCCTGGGAGTTCGAAGCGGACTTCGACATTGGTTATGAGATGGAATTGGTCGATCAGGATGGCCGGTTTCTGGAAAAGGCCAAGGTGGTCGCGAAGCGCCACAATAAAAAGAACAATACCTGGCTTCTTACCTTCCGAACAAGCGTCCAGAACGCATCCAGCATTGCCGGCATACGGGTTCAGCCAGAAGAAGCTGCCGCAAGCCTCCCTGTTGAAGAAAGCGAATGCCTGGACCTCGATGCCTATGTCTGCCGCTGCGAGCGCGTAACATTGCGGGAAGTGGTCGAATTTATCAAAGCGAACAATGTCAGGGATATCAACCAGCTGAAGACTCTCAGGGTTGGAATGGGTGCCTGCGGCGCCAAAACCTGCTCCCAGCTTGTCCCCAAGGCTTTCAGGCTTGCCGGGGTTGACCCTGCGGAGGTTGAGATGGGAACGCTCCGGCCGCTCTTCATGGAAGTTCCCATGGGAGAGCTGGTCAACGAAGGATTGTCAAAACTTGGCGGCAAAGAAGCCGGCGTAAGAGGTGCACCATGAAAACCTACGATGTTGTCATTGCCGGTGCCGGCTCTGTCGGTGTTCCGCTCGCCTGGCAGCTGGCTCAGCGAAAATTGAAAGTTGCGGTTCTCGACCATGAAATGTCGTGGGGACGCGGGCAGAACAGGGCTGCAATCGGCGGAATCCGCGCCACGCATTCGGAACCTGCCAAAATCCGGATCTGCCTCGAATCCATCAAGATTTTTTCCTCAAAATTCAGAAAGAGGCGGGACTCAACATTGACTGGATTGAACCTGAAAAAGTCATGGAATTGGCGCCCGGAATCAATCCCGAGGGTTTATTAGGCGGTACCTACAGCCCCGATGACGGCTTCGCCTCGCCACTGATGTCATCGACAGCCTTTCATCAGCTTGCGATGAAGGCAGGCGTCGATTTCTTTTTCAATACCAGAATCGATGGTATCAGCAAAGCAAAGGATGTCGTGGAAAGCTTCCAGGCAGGCGGAGAAACCTGGTCGGCGGGGCTTTTCGTCAACGCGGCGGGAGCGGAAGCGGCTGACCTCGCCAGCCTCGCCAATATCGATATCCCCGTGTTTCCGGACTGCCATGAAGCGGGGGTGACGGAGCCCGTTCAGCGCTTCATGCAGCCCATGATTGTCGATATCCGGCCTGATTCGGAATCGGGCAACTATTACTTCTACCAGGCAGGGACAGGGCAGGTGATTTTCTGCATCACGCCAAGGCCGCAGATTTGGGGCAGGGACAAGGATTCGACCTCAGCTTTCCTGCCGCTCTGCTCGCGGCGGATGCTTGAGCTGTATCCGAGGCTCAGAAACCTGAAAGTCAGACGAACCTGGCGCGGCATGTATCCCATGACCCCTGATGGTCTGCCTATCGTCGGGTATCCGGAAGGGGCGGCCAATTTCCTGCAGGCTGTCGGCATGTGCGGACAGGGATTCATGATGGGACCCGGGCTCGGGAAAATTCTGGCTGAATCCATCGTTTCGGGCGGCAATTTTGAACATCCCGCCGGTGCGACACCCTATGGGTTCGTGTTCGATGAATTGGCCTGTTCCCGCGGTTTCGAACATGTCGAATTGCTGAAATAAACCATCTCTTGTTATTGGCTCGACTCATAAATGAAGTTGACAAAAACCGCTAATCATGCGATATTCCTATTATTCCGATAGGAATTGGGAGAATGCATTCATGTTCCAGGTTCCAACCAAAACTCAATACGCGATACGCGCACTCGTCCACCTTGCTCTGAAGGAGTCGGACAGCGCCGCGAAAATCGCCGAGGCGCAGATGATTTCGCCGAAATACCTGGAAGGCATCCTCAACCAGCTCAAGCTTGCCGGCATCGTGACCTCGGACCGCGGAAGAAGCGGGGGATATCGGCTTGCCAAAAGCTCCGAGCAAATCCGGATGATCGATGTTGTGCAGGCGACTGAAGGCGCAATCCGCCCGGTCGATTGTGTTGACAACCGTTCCGTCTGCGTGATGGGCGCAACCTGCATCCCGCGGAAATTCTGGATTGGCTTGAAAACCGCCGTCGATGATTACCTTTCATCGGTAACCCTTAAAGACCTGGCCGGTGATACTTTCGTGCAGATTGGAAAAGAGTAAAGGAGTTCTCATGGCTTCGAAATTTGTCTATATGGATTACAATGCGACAACCCCCTTGCGGCCTGAGGTAAAGGATCTTATGAAGGACGCCCTGGATGTTTATGCCAACGCCTCGAGCATGCATGAATCGGGTAGGCGGGCCAGAGCGGAAATCGAAAAGGCGCGGGCGCAGGTGGCTTCGCTCATTGACGCCTCCAATCCGCAGACAGTGTTTTTTACTTCTGGCGGATCCGAATCCAACAACACGGTTTTCATGACCATGTACCATCTGGCCAAGAAAGGCACAAGAAAGAAAATCATAACAACCGCCATCGAGCACCCCTGTGTCCTCAATTCAGCCAAGTACCTGCAGGACGAAGGCTTCCCTGTGGTGTTTCTGCCGGTAGACGCTGACGGCCGCATCGATATGGAGCGATACCGGAAAGAACTGGGGCCGGATGTTCTGCTTGTTTCGGTCATGGCCGCAAACAACGAAATCGGGACTGTCGAAGATATTGCCGAAATCGCGCGCTTGGCCAAGGAAAACGGCGCTCTTGTCCATACCGACGCGACGCAGGCGGTCGGCAAGATTCCCGTATCGGTCAAGGCATGGAATGTGGATTATCTGACGATGTCCTGCCACAAGATTTACGGTCCCAAGGGAATCGGAGCGCTCTATATCCGTCAGGGGGCGCCGATCGAGCCGTTGATCCGGGGCGGACACCAGGAAGCAGGAGTCAGGGCCGGGACCTATAACAATTTGGGCATTATCGGTTTCGGCAAAGCCGCCGAGCTTGCCAAAGCTGAACTCGATGAGTACCGCGAGCATGTTGGAGCGCTTCGGAATCGGCTCAGAGATAAGATCAAGGCTTCGATCCCGCATGTCAGGATCAACGGTCATCCTGAATTTGTCCTGCCCAACACCTTGAATGTTTCTTTCCCGGGCGCTGAAGGCGAATCCATCCTCCTGTATCTGGATCTTGCCGGCATTCAGGTTTCTACCGGTTCAGCATGTGCTTCGGGCAGTCTTGACCCATCGCATGTGCTTCTGGCAACCGGACTCGGCCCTGAGCTGGCCCATGGTTCAATCAGGTTTTCTCTCGGGAAATATACAACGGAAGAGGAAGTCGATTATGTCGCGGCCCAGCTCCCGCCGATTATTGAGCGCCTGCGGAAAATGTCAACAGTATCCGCCGAGGACGCTTTGACTCAGCATTGACAGGCGAGCACATTCTAACGAGGAGAATTATAGTATGGATGCGTTTCAGTGGCTTTATTCGGATGTCGTGAAGGATCATTTTACCAATCCCAGAAATGTGTACAGCCCCGATGAACCTTTTGAAGCCGATGCTGACGGCATTGTTGGCAATATTAAATGCGGCGATCAGATGATGTTCATGCTGAAAATCGAAAATGATGTGATCAAGGATGTCCGGTGGAAAACATACGGCTGTGCTTCGGCTATCGCCAGCACTTCCATGCTTTCAGAATCCATCAAGGGTATGAATATCCGGGAAGCCTACACCATCAAGCCCGCCGATATCGCCGCAAAACTGGGCGGCTTGCCGGAGAACAAGATCCACTGCTCGGTGCTGGGTGACAAGGCTTTGCGCGCCGCTATCGACAAATATCTTGAAAAGACAGGCAGAGCCGGTGCTTTTAAGGGTGAAGACGCGGTTGTCATCTGCACCTGCCTCAATATTACCGACAAAGATATCGAAGAAGCGGTGAAGGCCGGGGCGAGAGACTGGCATCAACTGCAGGAAGCGACAAAAATCGGAACAGTCTGCGGTGGATGCAAGGCTAAGGCAGAAGAATTGCTCCATGAATTTTCCCATATCTATTCCTGAAACGCTTCCAGTCGAGGAATTTCAGGCACTGGTGTATGAGCGGGCAGGGCTGTGTTACCGGGACCTTCCCTGGCGGCACAGCCCGGATCCTTACAGGGTCTGGGTTTCTGAAATCATGCTCCAGCAAACCCAGGTTGTGCGTGTTATCCCAAAATATGCAAACTGGCTTGAACGGTTTCCCGATGTTCTGACGCTGGCACGGGCTGAACCGGCAGAAGTTCTCAAATTCTGGAGCGGGCTGGGGTACAATCGAAGAGCCCTTTCGCTCCATCATGCCGCCCGGGACATTGTCAGCCGCTTTTCAGGTCAGCTACCCTGTGAAGAAAAAGAGCTCTTGACTCTCCCTGGCATTGGAAAGTATACAGCGAGGGCAATCCTCGCCTTCGCGTATGACATCCCATCCGTCTTTCTTGAAACGAACATCAGAACGGCATTTCTTTGCCGGGATGGATTTGGTCTCCGATTCAGCACTTGAAGAGATCGGGCGCCAGTACCTTGACTGCCAGGCTCCGCGCAGGTGGTATACAGCGCTGATGGACTACGGTGCCGATATTAAAAAAAAGGAAGGTAATTACTCAACAAAAAGCAGGCTGTACACCAGACAGAGCCCTTTTGATTCTTCTTTCAGAAGAGTTCGGGGCG
>JAJTBL010000109.1 GCA_021286925.1 Spirochaetia bacterium
GCGGCAATACTTTCATCGTATTCCCGTATCGGAATTCCAGCGGAAACAGCGCTCTGGCTGCTCATATTCATCCCCTTTGCAACGATGATCGCCAGCGCTGGGCTTCAGAACGGTCCAATCGTCGTGCTCGCAATCCTTTCTTCGTATTATGGCAAGGGTTTTGAAAATGGCTACCTCATCATGATCCCCGCGATGGCAATGCTTGCCATGGTTGCTAATCTGCTGGACACCGTCTGGCTCAGTTTTTCAACAATCTGCATTGCCCACCGGGAAATCGAAAAAAACATGAAACCATTGAATCATATCATTTAAGGTGTTTTATGGCTTGACGATTCAAGGTGAGCACTTTACTATTCTCATTTATGGATTTAATGACAGTTCTCAACCCTGAGATGATTGCCTTGGGGCTCAAGGGTACAACAAAGCTGGAAATTATTGATGAGCTCATTGATGTCGCTGTTAAAAGCGGGAAAGTGAGCGACCATGCCGCCGCGAAAGCTTCCGTGCTGGAACGCGAAAACCGGATGAGCACAGGCATGAAGCATGGTATCGCGATTCCCCATGGAAAAACTTCAGCGGTTCAGGAACTTGTTGCCTGTATTGGTGTCTCTGAAAAACCAGTCGATTTTGAAGCCCTCGATCATCAGGGCTGCAGAATTTGCATCATGACCCTTTCGCCTCCGGAAAAAACCGGCCCTCATCTGCAGTTTCTCGCCGAAGTGAGCATGCTGTTCAGAAGCGAAGAAAAGCGGCAGGCTATCCTCAAAGCTAAAACGCCGGAAGAAATCATCGAAATTCTAAAAGCATAAGATTTCTTTCATGTGCTATGAAAAAAAGAGGGCTGCTCAGGCAGCCCTCTTCAATGTAATCAGTATCTTCTTACTCAATAACAGCAAGGATATCTGACATTTTGACGATAAGGTGTTCAGCGCCGTCAATCTTGACCTGGGTGCCGGCATACTTGTCGTACATGATTTCATCACCAACCTTTACCTTGATGACATCGGCATCGGTTCCAACAGCGACAACCACACCGGTCTGTGTCTTTTCCTGAGCAGTCTGCGGAATGATGATTCCGGAAGCTGTCTTGGTTTCGCTTTCTTTCATTTTTACAAGAATGCGATCACCCAAGGGTTTAATGTTCATACAAAATCCTCCTGATAGCGCGTTTGAGTTAAATTGGATTCGTTCAAAATATAAAAAAATCCCAGCCAATGGTCAAGCGTATTGGATTTTTTCTCCATGAATGGACAGAAGGATAGAAAAATAAGTACATTTAGGTTGAACAAACTTTGAGGAGCAACGTATGGCAGGACAAAAAAAAGACTGGAAATTCAAACCACCGACTCGTCCAAATGGCAAAAATGGGAAGGATCCCCAACCGACAGGACCTTTTGGCGGTTTCCAGTTTAAATTTTCGATTGGATACATTTTGACGATGCTCATCGCGGTGAGCCTTTTCAATTATCTCATTTTTCGCACCGACAATACCCTTGTCCCTTACTCGACATTCAAGGAAAAAATCAGTTCTGGCGAAATAAAGCGCGTAGAAATAGATCTCAATTATTACACCGGCTACCCGGATAAAAAGAACAATGAGCCTTCATCCCCGCTCCCCGCCGCAGCCAAAACCGGCGCTGTTTACAAGACGGTTCCGATCGATGACCCCGGCTTTACCGCGCTTCTGGACGAGACGGGCGTTGTCTATTCCGCCTCCCCGCGGGAAGGAAGCGCTGTGCTTTCCTTTCTATTGAATTGGGTCTTGCCCTTCGGCATCATGTTCCTGGTCTGGCGAAGTGTGATGAAACGGTTTTCAGGCGGGAGTTCCAACGTTCTGGCCTTTGGTCAGAATAAAGCAACCATTGTGGCAGAAGGGGATATCAAGACGCGGTTCGGCGATGTGGCTGGCGTCGATGAAGCGAAAGCCGAACTGGTCGAGGTTGTGGATTTTCTGAAAAATCCCGGGAAATATACCGACATTGGCGGCAAAATACCCAAGGGTGTCCTCTTGGTCGGGCCGCCGGGAACCGGCAAAACTCTCCTTGCCCGGGCTGTGGCCGGCGAAGCCAATGTGCCGTTTTTCAAAATGAGCGGCGCAGATTTTGTTGAAATGTTTGTCGGTGTCGGTGCCGCGCGTGTCAGAGACTTGTTCAAGCAGGCACGGGAAAAGGCTCCCTGCATCGTTTTCATCGATGAATTGGATGCGCTGGGCAAGAGCCGGGTCAGCGGGGTCATGGGCGGCAATGATGAGCGCGAGCAGACCTTGAATCAGCTGCTTGTCGAAATGGATGGTTTTGACGCGACCAGCGGGCTCATCATACTGGCGGCGACCAACCGGCCGGATGTCCTGGACCCTGCCCTTCTGCGCCCTGGAAGATTTGACCGACAGGTGCTGGTGGACAGGCCAGACATGACAGGCCGGGAAGCTATTCTGAAAATTCATGCCCGCAACATCAAAATGGACGACACGGTTGATCTTGCCAAAATTGCCCGGTCGACCCCGGGGTTTGTCGGCGCGGATCTCGCCAACCTTGTCAATGAGGCGGCGCTTCTGGCGGTAAGGGCAGGCAGAAAAAAAGTCAATCAGGACGATTTCAATGCGGCCATCGAAAAGGTAATCGCAGGTCTAGAAAAAAAGACCAAGGTCATCAACCCGAAGGAAAAGCAGGTTGTTGCCTACCATGAAACGGGACATGCTTTAACAGCTGCACTGACCGAAGGCGCGGATCCTGTCCGGAAAGTTTCGATTATCCCCCGAGGCTTCGGAGCGCTGGGATATACTTTGCAGATTCCGCTTGAAGACCGTTATGTTGTCAGCGAAGAAGAGCTCCTGAGCCAGATCGATGTTCTTCTCGGCGGCCGCGCGGCTGAAGAAATCATTTTCGGCTCGATTTCAACGGGAGCGGCAAACGATATCACCAGAGCGACCGATATTGCCAGAAAGATGATCACCGAGTACGGCATGTCGGAGCGGTTCAGGCATGTCGCGCTGACAAAGCGGGGAGCAGGGTTTGCCGGTCAAAACGCCGCAGATCCTTTTATGACCCGCGAATACAGCGAAGACACACAAAAATATGTCGATGAGGAAATAGCCAAAACCATAGCCGCCCGCTATGACCATGTGCTTACCCTTTTGCAGAACAAGCGCGGACTTCTGGACAAGATTGCGGCAACCCTGCTTGAGAAGGAAGTCATTGAAGAGGCTGAGTTTGTGGCATTGACAAAAGACGAGCAAAAGGAGCAGAATCCTGCGGATTCAATGACAACGATTTGACGCAGGATTGCCCATGAGTTTATTTCTCATTGTGTATGCACTTGTTCTTTTGCTGATTGCCTTTCTGTCCTTCAGGGAAATAGGCAGCTTTCAGAAATTTATTCTGGCGGATCGCAATCAGCCGAAGATTCTCATTATCGCTTCGATGCTCGCCTCCACGATCGGAGGCGGCCTGACCATCGGCACGGTCAACAAGGCGTATTTGCTGGGGTTCCCAGCCTTCTGGTTCGTCGCATCAGGGGCTATCGCGCATCTGACGCAAGGTTTGTTCCTTTCGGAAAAGGTTCGAAAAACCGAAGCGCTGACCCTTCCGGACCTGGCGGCCAAGCTCTCATCCCCCCAGGTCGGAAGGCTTACCGGAATTATCATCGTGCTGACCTGGACGGGCATAGCGGGTGCGCAGTTTCTCGCTCTCAGCAAGGTTATTACAACTATCACCGGCCTTGGTCATATGGAAGCCATTATTGCCGGTGCTTCTTTTCTTGTCATATATACGGTTATGGGCGGTCAGCGCTCAATATTGAAGAGCGATTTCCTGCAGTTCGGGCTTTTGGCGATCAGCCTGATCATCGCGGTGGGATGGCTGTTTACCGCGCGGCCTGTGGCATTCGGCAGCCTGGGAATCAGCCTCTTTTCGCCCAAGTTTACTCCCTCTGATCTGCTCTATTACCTCGTTGTTGTCGCAGGGTCTTATCTGATCTGCCCAATGATGTTCGGCAGAATTCTATCCTCCGATTCGGCAAAGTCAGCCCGCACTGCTTCTTTTGTCAGCGCCGCGGGAATGCTCTTATTTGCCTTTGTGATAACAGCCTTTGGGCTGTGGGCCCGGGCGAGCAGCTTCAATCCAGGCTCCTCCGATCCGCTCAACGCGATGATTTCGGGCGTTTTTCCGCCCATCCTTGGCTTCCTGATGACTTTCGGAATCCTTGCCGCGATTCTTTCCACCGCTGATACAGTACTTTTAACCGCTGCAAGTGTTCTCGAACATGATGTCATACAGGGTGATTCTTTGTACCGAACCCAGACTTGGGTTGGAGTGATTGGCTTTTTCGCTGCCTTTGTTGCCCTTTTCCAGACCGACATAGTAGATTTGCTGCTGAGAACATACCAGGGCTACACCTCTGGTATCGTACCTGCCCTGTTTGTTGCCATCGTACTCTACGGCAGAAAACGGGTTCGTCCCGCGTTTTTATTTGCGGCGATATTTTCCGGCTATCTGCTGGGGTTCACAGGAAGCTTCCTTTCGAGCTCTGCGCTCCAAAAGGACTTTGCGTTTGCCGGCATCCTTATTTCAGCGCTGGTGAGTTTCGTCGGCATAGAGCGGAAGCCTCGTCTGCAATAATCAAACTCGACATAATTACATCTTATGTCATATTGACACTTACACTCCTCCTGTGGTTTCATACCATGACGGCAAAATCTGAACACTGCTAACCTGCACTGAGCGGTGCCAGAACCAGCAATCGAAATCCAAAACCTAAAACCAATCTGCATTTGGAGATCAGCTGGCTGCCGAACAATGGAGGTTGATGATGTCTGTCGTAATTCGATCTATAGCATCGTACATACCCGAAATTCGAATCGATAACAACGAATTGGCTGCAAAAGTAGACACCACGGATGAGTGGATTCGCTCGCATACCGGCATTGGCGCCCGCCATATAGCGCCGGATGGGATACTCACCAGCGACATGGCGGCGCAGGCGGCAAAATCAGCGCTCGAAAAAGCAAAGATTTCAGCGCGGGAAATCGACATTCTGATTGTCGCGACCGCTACGCCTGATTATTTCGGCTTTCCGGGCACTTCCTGCATTGTCCAGGACAAGATTGAAGCCTATGGCTGTACCGCTTTCGATGTGGTCGCGGGATGCACCGGCTTTATCTATGCGCTCGATATCGCTTCGGCAATGCTGGAAGCGCGGCATGCGCGCAACGCTTTGGTTATCGGCGCTGAATCCTTGAGCCGCATTGTCGATTGGAATGACCGTTCCACAGCGGTCCTCTTTGGCGACGGAGCTGGTGCTGCAGTTCTTTCGCGCATCGATGAGCCGGGACGCGGGTGCCTTTCCTTCATCCTTGGAGCGGAAGGAAGCGGTGCAAAGGACTTGTATCTGGTTCAGGCTGACAGGCCGAACGCCTTCAGCCGGGAAGCGCCTCAGACCCCTGTCATTTACATGAATGGCAAGAAGGTTTATGACTTCGCGGTTAAATCCATCACCGTTCTGATTGAACGCATCATGCACGCGACAGCATACCGGCTGGATGATTTCGCGTGGATTGTACCGCACCAGGCAAACGCCAGGATTGTGCAGGCGGCAGGCAAGCGTTTCAAGATTCCCGAGGAAAAATTCTATTTGAATATGGAAGAATACGCCAATACTTCGGCGGCGAGCATCCCGCTCGCGCTTGCGGAAATGGATTCCAAGGGGGTCCTCAAGAAAAACGACCTCATCATGCTCTTGGGCTTCGGAGCCGGGCTTACCTACGGCGCTGCAGTCATCAGATGGTAAACGTGCAAAAGACGAAGGAGATGGGAATGAAAAAGATGATCGCGGTAACCGGTCTTGGCGTCATAAGCCCGGTGGGCAACGATATTCAGAGCTTTTGGGACTCACTGATCAATGGAAAATCCGGGATAGGACCGGTCACCCGGTTTGACGCGTCAAGACTTGATGCAAAAATCGCGGCTGAAGTTAAGAATTTTGATCCCTCACTGTGGATGGATAAAAAAGAAGCCCGCAAAATGGGGCTTTTTTCGCTCTACGCTGTCAGTGCGGCGGTACAGGCATGGAGGGATGCGGGTCTGCCGGATGCACAGGACGGTACGGCTCCCCTGCCCTACGACCGCTCTCGAATCGCGACCTGCATCGGTAACGGCATCGGCGGCATAGAAATCTTCCAGGACTCATTTACAAAACTCCTGCAGTCCGGTCCCGACCGAATGCCGCCCATGACAGTCCCGCTCATGATCGCCAACGAAGCCGCGGCCAACATTGCGATGCGCTTCGGCATCAACGGTCCCGCCTATACGCAGGTGACCGCCTGCTCATCGGGAAGCGACGCAATCGGCCAGGCGATCGATTTAATTCGTTCCGGCCGCGTCGACGCTGTTGTGACCGGAGGAACGGAAGGGGCTATCACCGAATTCGCGATGGGCGGCTTCTGCCGTCTGAAAGCGCTTTCCACTCGCTATAATGACAATCCGAGCCTCGCTTCCAGACCCTTCGACAAGGACCGCGATGGATTTGTGATTGGGGAAGGCTCAGGCATCCTGATACTGGACGAT
>JAJTBL010000110.1 GCA_021286925.1 Spirochaetia bacterium
ACAGCGGGTTTTCATCCCGCCAACAGGGGTTCGATTCCCCTTGGGGATAGAGCTGGTTCCGAATGGAACCAGCTTTTTTTTTGCCCGAAGACTGCCTTCTAAAGCTGATATCGAGTTTTATCCGCAAGTCTGAAGACACGTATGAATTCTTTTAAAAACTCTACAATGTTCTGCGATATTTTCAAGATAAAGCATAGTAAGACATAATACTTCAATAAAACGCAAATCCTTTTTCGCATACAGCTGAGAAGGGAAATCGGGTTGAGGCAATCTGATTTGACACGAGGCTGAAGCCGATTCAGAGCTATGCGCGGTCAGTTACCAAAACGATCTTTCAAGACATCGCTGTAATAAAACCGTAATACTTCCGCATTTTTGATGCTTGCGGACACTTCTGCGGACAAATCAATGGATTTGTAGGCGTTGATGGCTTCGTGAAAATTGGGTTTTAGGACAGGGTGTTCCGGAGAAAACAGCACACAGCAATCTTCATAGGGAAGAATTGAAATATCGAAGGTTCCGATTTTTCGGGCTATTGCGATTGTGTCTTCTTTATCAGTGCCGATGAGCGGACGCAAAACCGGAAAGGTTGTCGGTGCCTGGGTTACGCGCATATTCTCGGCAGTCTGGCTTGCAACTTGTCCGAGGCTTTCCCCGGTGATGATACAGCTCGCTCCAACTTTGAGTGCCAGCGCGTGTGCGGCTTCCATCATGGCAGACCGAAGCATGATGGTGGCTGCTTCCGGTTTGGCAAATTTTTTGATTTTCATCTGAACTTCAGTAAAGGGAATAACCCAGAGCCTGATGCCGCCGCAGAAAGCCGCTATTTTTACCGCAAGGGCTTCTACTTTTTTCTGTGCCTCAATCGAGGTGTAAGGGTAGGTGTGAAAATAAGCCGCTTCCAGCGCAAGTCCGCGCCGAGCCATCATATACCCTGCAACCGGTGAATCGATGCCGCCTGACAGCATGAGAATGCCTTTGCCGCTGACGCCTGAAGGCAGGCCGCGCGGACCGGGAAGGGTCGGTCCGTAGACATATGCTCGTTCACGAATTTCAATCGTAATGACATAATCCGGAGTGTGCACATCTACCTGCGCCCCTTCTATCTGGCTCAGGATTGTTTCTCCAGCAAGCGATGACATCGAATATGAATCGAGCGGGAAGCTTTTGTCGGATCTTCGGGTTTCCACTTTAAATGTTCGTTTCCCGAATGATTCCGCCTCATGGCGCGCCGCCGCCACGCTGGCAGCCAGGATGGCTTCAGTCGTTTTGGCGCATACCATTACTGGTGCATATCCGTTGACTCCGGGGCAGTGTGCAAGGACAAACTCCGCAAGTGCAGCGTTTTCCTCCCCGACTTCCAAAAAAAACCTGCCGGGGTATTCTTCTATTTTATGGGGTATCGCGCCCAATCGGTTTCTGATCTGCGACTTCATTTGATGGACAAATTCACGCTGATTGCCCAGTTTCAAGAGAACTTCGCCAGTTTTAATGAGAAAAATTGCGCTCATAGGCGCGTAGGCTATCAGGTTTTCAAGGAGATATACAAGCGGTGTGCTGTTTCAATGAAGGTTCGAATTTCCGCTTCTGTTGAATCAGGGCCCGTAGAAATTCGAATGGAACAGAAAGATGCCTCCGGTGCGATGCCCATGGCTTCAAGAATTCTGCGGCCTTTGGCTTTGGTGCCATGCGAACTTGAACAGGCCGAACCGGTTGATATACAGATGCCCTGTTGAGACAGCGCACGCTGAAAAACTTCGCCGGAAAGGCCCGGGAAGCTCGCGCTGACAATCCAGGGGCTGAAGCGGCTGTCTCCAGGGCTCCGTACCGCTGGAATCAGCTGGCATGCCGGTATCGAGGCAAGTCCGCTCAGGAGAAGCTGTTCCAATCGGCGGGCATGCTCCAGATTTTTGCTCAAGCCGGCAAGGCTTTTTTGAGCGCAGCGGCTGAAAGTGCCGATACTTGCTACATTTTCCGTTCCCGAGCGATACCCCGATTCCTGCCCGCCGCCTTGGGCGAGCGGGATGAGCTCTTTAAAGAGCAAGAGCGCGCCGATTCCTTTGGGACCGCCGATTTTATGAGCGGAAAAAGCAGCGCTTGACACAGGCTTCGGCAAAGAAAAAGGTATTTTACCGAGGGCCTGCACGCAGTCGACATGAAACCAGGGGGCTTTCATACGGAGAGTGCTGGAGGATGCTTCGATGGCGTTTCCGATGCCCTGGATATCCTGTATCGCTCCGATTTCATTGTTGACCAGCATGACTGTGACCAGGACCGTGGAGGGACGGATTGCCTTTGCCACAGCCTTAGGCTGGATGAAGCCCTCGGGATCAGGCTTGACAAAGCTGACTTCAAAACCGAGATTCTGCAAATGCAATGCTTGGTTGTGAATCGCGGCATGTTCAATCGCTGAGATAACGAGATGCGGACGCTCCGCTTTATCAGCGGGCATTTTCGAAATATTTTTTTTATTCAAGAGTGAGAGAAGCGGTATCTGGTCTGCTTCGGTGCCCGAGGCGGTAAAAACAAGTTTTGGGTATCCTGGCTGGCCGGGGGATGGAGGCGTATTCATAGCATGCTGAATGGCCGTCATCATGCGAGACCGTGAAGATTCAAGCAGTGCATGTGCCTGCTTTCCCAAATTGTGCTGGCTTGACGGATTGCCGAACGCCTCAAGCGTTTCAGCAATTGATTCCGTCAAAATCTGTTCATCGGGTTTGGCTGTCGCTGCCCAGTCAAGATATATCATGCTTCATAGCGCCGGTCTGCAATCGCTCTGCATGGCGCGCCGGACTCGGCAAATTCATGAGAAAGATAGAGTGCGCAGTAGCAGTGACCAAATTCGGGAATATCTTTGCGTGACCAGACACAGGGACAGATGGCGTCTTTGTCAGCTTCGCGGGAGCCGTCGGAATCTCTGCAGGGACACAGATAATAGCCATATCGGTTGTAATTTGCGGTAAGGCCTTCTACGAGCGATTCATAGAATTCGGTATCGGGATTGAGAACCCAGCCCTGCTTTTCAGCTACCATTCTGGTAAAAAGGCGTGTTTGCTCAAGCGTTTTTTGTGTCATGGCTTCCTTATTCTCCCTCCGTCACGCCGAGGGTCAGCACCCAGTCCGGCTCGATAAATCCTACAAGATGCTTATCCTCATCAATAACAGCAAAGGGGAAGGCGACATTTTCATGAAACTTTTCTTTGAGAATTTTTTTAACCTCGGTCTTTGTTTCCAGGGGGATCTGATCAACATGGATGTATTTATAGGTAAAGCCATGCTGGTCAAGAAAGGCAAGGGCTCGTTTGCAGAATCCACAGGTAGAAAGCGCATACACAACGATAGAGTGGTCGTTTCGAAATCCTTCTTTCGTGATATATGGGAGATCAACAAGGTTCATAACAGCTCCTCCAAAATTTTAATTAATAATACTTCTCTTCAGCCTGAACTTCCAGTCTCCTGCGCTGAATTTCGCTTTTCCAGGTGGGCTGAAAGCAGGAACCCCAGACCATAGATGACAATGGCAAGGATGAATGGCAGATTTTGAGAAAGTTCGAACAGCCAGCCCGCAAGCCATCCCATGGGGATGGTGAAAAACATCATCAGCGCTTGAACAAGGCTGAAGAGCTCGCTCTTCCGATCACTTCTGACGGTATTCATGAACACGGTGTCCCGAAAAGTCTGAATCAGAAAATAGGAGGTTTGAAGACCGGAGACGATGAGGATCGCCAATACTGCGGATCGATTTGGAATGAGAAGAAAGGCGCCCTGAAAAAGAAAGCTCAGCAGAAAGCCATATTTCAGGCTTTTTTCATGAGCTATATGTGTTCTCCTCGGCAGGACAAGGAAAAAAACTGCCATACAGCTGATGGCTCCGGCAGCCGGAATTATGGCGATTGCCCATGATGGTATCAGCTTTTTCCCCGCCAGATACAGTATCCGGAAAAAATCGATGGAAAGCACAGCGTTGGCGAGGATGTAGATGCCGCTCATGACCAGAAAATTGCCATCGCTCAAGGCGTCACGGGCTGAAGGAATCTGCTGGAGAACCAGTTTGAAAAACGGCTCTTTTTTCAGCTTCTCTTTCAGGTATTGGCCGGGAACCGTTTCCTTGGTCCAGATGAACCGGAGTACGAACATTGCAGACATGCTGAGAGAGCCAAGGATGAAAATGATCCGCATGGACGGCACAAGGCCGAATTTCTGAATGACGATGCCGCCTAAAAAGGTGGATAGCCCGCCAAAAGCGCCAATGACATAAATCCATCCATAAATGGCAGCCCGTTCCTGATCGGTTGCGTCTTCGGTGATGAGTAGATTCCACGAGACAACGACAATTCTGACGACGGAGTTAAGAACCTGCGCGACGAGGAACCAGCCGAAACTCCGTGAAAACGCCCACACGAGCATTGCAATGCTCCATGCAATCGAATCAAAGATGATGCTGGTATATCGGCGGCCGAGTTTATTGGTGATTGGGGAAGCTAAAGCATAGAAAACAAAGCCAGTTGCGATTGCGGCTGAATTGATGATGCCCATCTGGACTTCGCTCAAGCCCAATTCTTTTTGGTAGAGCGGCATGAAATAGGTTACAAGCGGTCCGAAAAGCGCCCAGAGCGGTTCGAGTTTGATGCTTGCTCGTGCATTCTGGGGCAAAAGTTTTAATGCAATCATTGTGGGCTACTATATACAAGGTTCGCGACAGCTTCAAGCGTTGCCAAAAATCATGATTTCCTGTACAGTAAAACAATGCACGAGAAAGAACTTATCCGGAATTTCTGCATCATTGCCCATATCGACCATGGCAAATCGACGCTTGCCGATCGCTTCATTGAAAAGGCTCATATTATCGACCAGCGCAAAATGCAGAATCAGATGCTGGATAATATGGATATCGAGCGGGAACGTGGCATTACCATTAAAAGCCAGGCGGTAACACTGCCGTATACTGCCCGCGATGGAAAAACCTACACACTCAATCTTGTCGACACGCCAGGGCATGTGGATTTTTCCTATGAAGTATCGCGTGCCATCTCCTCCTGCGAGGGAGCGATTCTCGTTGTTGACGCGACCCAGGGTGTTGAAGCCCAGACGCTATCGAATATGTACATGGCGCTTGAACATAACCTGGAAATCGTTCCAGTCATCAATAAAATCGATATGCCGGCCGCTGATGTCGAAGGTGTCCGCGCCCAGATTGACAAAGATCTTGGCCTCGACGGCTCTTCCGCACTCGCAGTTTCAGCCAAAATGGGGATCGGGATTGATGAGCTTTTTGAAGCCATTGTCGAAAGGATACCAAGCCCTGAGGGCAGCCCTGATGAACCTCTGCAAGCGCTTATTTTTGATTCCCATTATGACGCTTACCGCGGGGTCGTCATCCATGTGCGTGTTTTTTCAGGAAGGCTCGAAAAAGGCATGAAGATCAGATTCATGTCCAGCCATGCTGTGCATGAGGTTGAAGATGTCGGGCTGTTCAAGATTGTCCCGACTAGCACCGATATGCTGTCGGCAGGCGAAGTCGGCTATTGCGTCGCGGGAATCAAAACAGTTCGTGATGTCAGAGTGGGGGATACGGTTACGGGGGATGATAATCCATGTTCGGCTCCGCTGCCTGGTTTCAAGGAAGTCAAACCGGTTGTGTTCAGCTCGATCTATCCCATTGATTCGGCTGATTATGACGAGCTGAAGGAGAGCCTTGAAAAGCTTACCCTGAACGATGCCTCCCTGGTTTTTGAAAAGGATAACTCACTGGCCCTCGGTTTCGGTTTCCGATGCGGGTTTTTAGGGCTTCTGCACCTTGAAGTTGTCCAAGAGCGGCTCGAGCGGGAATTTGACCAAGCGATTATCATGACGTCGCCGTCCGTCCGTTATAAATTGCACCTGCATAATGGCGATACCGTTTTCATCGATAATCCCAGCGAGTATCCAGACCCTTCCCGCATTGAAAGCGCTGAAGAACCCTACATCAAGGCCGAAATTATCACACCGGTTCCTTATATTGGCAACTTGATAACCCTCTGCGTCAACAAACGCGGAGAGCAGAAATCTTTCATTCATCTCGATGAAAAGCGTGTTGAGCTCATTTTCGAGATGCCGCTTGCTGAAGTTCTGTTCGATTTTTATGACAAGCTGAAATCCACAAGCCGCGGCTATGCCAGTTTTGACTATGAAGTGATCGGGTACCGGCCGACAGAACTAGCCAGGCTGGACTTCTTGATTAACGGTGAGCCTGTCGATGCGCTTTCCATGCTGGTTTACAAGCCAGGCGCTTACGAGCGGGCCCGAAAGGTTTGTGAACGGCTTCAGCGGAACATCCCTCGCCAGCAATTTAAAATTGCCATTCAAGGCGCAATCGGCGCGACAATTATCGCCCGGGAAACGGTCAATCCTGTCAGGAAGGATGTCCTTGCCAAATGCTATGGCGGCGACATTACCAGAAAGCGAAAGCTGCTCGAAAAGCAAAAAGAAGGCAAAAAGCGCATGAAAATGGTCGGCAATGTCGAACTCGGGC
>JAJTBL010000111.1 GCA_021286925.1 Spirochaetia bacterium
GGAAAGGACTACCGCGGCTGTCATAAGCGACAGCAGAACCTTCAGCAGATGTTTCATTTTCAACCTCGCTTTGTGATGAATACGTATACATTCGGGATAAAAGAAGTCCTGATCGATATACCGCATTCACCAAGGAATTTTCGCATTGGGTAAGAACAGCAGAAGCAGTGGGACGTCATGCAACTTTGAGAAGACTAAACCTGAAAATCATAGTTGTCAAGAAAAAAATGAATACGTATACATCGATTTTTCAGGATTTCAGAAAAAGCTTCATTCGGCCAAGCCTGCCTTGTTCTTGGATGAGCCCCGCCCGGCTGAAACAATAGAGCATCTGGCGCGCCTGAATGGGCTTTATTCCAAGATTCTCCGCCAGGGAGCCTACGGTAAAAGGTTCGGCAAGGCTGGCAGGGAGCAATGCCAGCCACGCTGCTGCATCAGAAAAACTCTGCGATGACAGAATTTCCGCAAGTTCCCGATCGACGGTCCTGTCGCCCTTTCGCCACCAGGAGCCGGTGCCATCCCTGACCTTTATATCGATGCTTTTTACGATTACTGTTTGAATAGTGACATTGGGCGCGGCTATCAATGCTGGCGCGCGGATAAGCTCGGTGAAAAGCTGGTAAAAACTGCCCCGCTTCGGGCTTCGGCGCTGAGAAAGCAATTCGCCCGTTGCTGGGTCGAGGCGGCGGATTTCAGTCTGCAAGGCAATCGGATAAACCAGCCGGACTCGATATCCCTTTGAAGCAAGGGACAGCAGTTTCGATTTAATCTGGCCAAAATGCCCCGTCTGCACTTCAACGATTTCGCCATCTGCCCGGAGCAAATCGACAACTTTGCCTTCAACTTCCGCCTCCAGCCGATCGCCAGGCTGTGCCAGACGGTGTTTCAGCTGGGCATGGAGGCTATATTCAGAATAGAGATTGATGCCCGATTTTTCAGGTCGATGGTGCGGCTCCGGCTGATTCTCATGCGTTTGTCTTGGCTGTGCCGCTGCTCGTTTGGCGCTCACGGCAAAGAGTATGGAATATCGCGCTCCTTATGGCAACCATAAAGACGGGCAGGCATGAGGTGAAATTCGATTTAAGATTGAAGGCCTTTCGAAGTATGACGAGTTTTCCATTTTTGCAGCTACTTTTGCACTGAGACCGCTTTGCTCACAATGATATGAATGGTAGGCATCTATCCAGATTGCTCCAAAAGCCCGCAATCATCATGGGGGACAAAAAAGGCCGCGCGAGGCGGCCTTCGAAACAGGGCAACTTCCAGTTCAGTCAAGCAGGAAGAGCGGGTTTTCAATGAGATTGCGAAGGTGCGCCAAAGCCCGCGCCGCGTAAGCGCCATCAACAACCCGATGATCGGCGGTGAGACTGAATTCGATATAATTCCTGGAGACATATCCTGAGCCAGACGGCAAAAGCCGCGGGCTGATCGCTCCAACCGCCAAAATGGCTGTCTGAGGCGGATTGATGATGGCTCTGAATCGTTTGATGCCGAACATTCCCAGGTTGGAAAGGGTTATGGTACCGCCTTCATAATCAGCTGGTGTCAGGCTTCGGTTTTTGGCGCGTTCCGAAAGGTCCTTCATCACACGGCCCAGTTCAGCGAAGCCTGTTGCCGCGCAATGCGGCAGAACCGGCACAACCAATCCTTCCGAGGTGTCCATGGCGATATTCACCATGACATCACGGTATGTGCGCACTTTGCCTCCTCCAAGCCATACCGCGTTGATCAGCGGATACTTTACGGCTGTATGGGCAAGAAGCTTGGCAAGGATTACCGTCAGCGACACCGGCTTCTGCTCACTCTTAAATCGTTCGGCGAGCGCCTGCACAGCGGCCGCATCCGCTTCATCATAGAGGGTGAATTGAGGAATGGTCTCCCAGCTTTGTGCCATGCGTTCAGCAGCGACTGACTGAATTCTTGTCAGGTTGATATCAACAAATCCGGCTTGCTGGGCAATCGGGGTCTGCGCGATGGGCGGCATCCGTTCCAGCTGTTGGAATTGTTCTTGAGGACGGCGGTCCAGCGGAATATCGCGGGCAATGATTGCGCCTTCCGGGCCAGTGCCTCTGATTGTTTCGAGATTGATCCCCTCCGCGTCAGCCAAAACGCGAGCGTAGGGCGAGGAGCGTAGCTCGGGCTGAGGCTTCGATTGCCCGCTTGCAGGGATGGTCTCGCTTGTCGCAGGAACGGTGGTTTCTGGCTTTTTGGCCCCAGGGGCTGCGGCGGGAGCCGGCACCGCTTCGTTTTCTCCGGCAATTATGCCGACCACACTGCCGACAGGGACAGTGACCATTTCAGGCACCAGAATCCGCGCCAGGACGCCGTCGGCCTGAGCGCTGACATCGATCGTGGCCTTGTCATTTTCGACCGAAAAGAGAACTTCGCCCCGGCTGACCTTTTCTCCCTCGCGTTTTTTCCATTCCATGATGAGGCCTTCGGTCATGGTCAGCCCCAACTGCGGCATCAGAATTTCTGTAGCCATGGCTTAACCCTCCCGATACAGCACCGCGTAGATGGCTTTTCTTATATCATCCTTCTGGGCGGCTATGTAATTTTCAAGCACGGGGCTGAAAGGAATGGGTCTATCCTTCGCGCCGACCCGCAGTACAGGAGCATCCAGATGGAAAAATGCCTTTTCCTGAATGCGTGCGGCAATCTCAGCGCCCAAACCGCCCGAAACAACTGCCTCATGCGCGACGACACAGCGATGGGTTTTCTTGACGGACTCAAGAATGGTGGCCGTATCGAAAGGTTTCAAGGTCAGCAGGTCGATGATTTCGACTGAAATACCTTCTTTTTCCAGCTCCATGGCGACTTCTTCCGATTTCTGCACCATGATGGAATAGGTGACCAGTGTGACATCGGTGCCAGGCTTGCGGATTTCGGCCTTACCGATGGGCGTGAAATATTCTCCGTCGGGCACCGGACCTTTTTGCGGATACAGGACTTTATGTTCAAAAAAGATGACAGGGTCATTTTGCCGGATTGCTGATTTGAGAAGGCCTTTCGCGGTGGCGGGGCTCGAAGGAGCAACCACAATCAGGCCTGGAATATTCTGCACCCAGCCTTCGACGCTTTGGCTGTGCTGTGCGGCAGCCTGCTTGCTGATACCATCGGGAGCCCGAATGACAAGGGGGATATTGGCCTGCCCGCCGAACATATATCGGTTTTTCGCAATTTGGTTGGCGATTTCATCAAAGGCGACCCCGATAAAATCCGCAAAATGCATATCCGCGACCGGTCGCGTACCGGTCAGCGCGGCGCCAAGAGCTGCACCGACAATGGCGGTTTCGCTGATCGGCACATCTCTGATTCGATCCCCGAATTCCTCAGGCAAGCCTTTAAACTGACCGAAAATGCCGCCCTGCCTGACAATGTCTTCGCCGTACACAAAGACCGTTGGATCTCGGCGCATCTCCTCCTGCATGGCCTCAAGTGTTGCTTGTGAAAAACTGATGGTTCTCATCGGACTGCCTCCGGAAATTCCTGGGGTGAAAATGAAAACAGGTCATCCAACGCGTCTTCAGGTTCAGGGAAGGGGCTTTCTTCGGCAAATCGCTCAGCCGCCGCTATTTCACTGGACGCCTCTGCCTGAATCGCATCAATTTCAGCGTCGGTAATGAGGTTTTTATCTTTCAGGTAATTGATGTAGCGGGTTATGGGATTGTTTTCGACAAAATGCTTCTGCACTTCTTCTTTTGTGCGGTATTTTTCGGGATCGCCGACGTAGTGCCCCTTGATCCGGTAGGTCAGGCATTCCAGGAGGGCCGGGCCTTTGCCCTTTCTCGCCGCTTCAATCAAAGCTGATGCCGCGTTATACACCTCGATGACATTGTTCCCGTCAACGGTATAGCCTTCGATGCCATAGCCCTTGGCGCGGTCCGCGATTCTCTCCGCCGATGTGGCGAATGAGGTTGGTGTCGTGGAAGCATACTGGTTGTTTTCATTCACAAACAGCACGGGGAGTTTCCAGACTGCTGCAAGGTTGAGCGCCTCATGGAAGGTCCCCCGATTGGATGCGCCGTCACCGAAAAAGCAGACTGCAACCTGATCGGTTTTCTTGATCAGCGATGATATTCCCGCCCCAACGGCAATGTTGAAGCCTCCGCCGACGACGCCGTTCGCTCCCAGCATTCCCACTGAAAAATCAGCGATATGCATGGAACCGCCTTTGCCTTTGCAGTAGCCAGTTTTTCTGCCGAAAAGTTCAGCCATCATGCGGTCTGTCTGCGCGCCTTTGGCGATGGCATGGCCATGGCCTCGATGTGTCGACGTTATCCAATCGTCTTTTCGAAGATTGGCCATCACACCGGTCGCTATGGCTTCTTCGCCGATATACAAATGGACAAATCCAGGAATCTTTTTATTGAGGAAGAGCTCTTCTACCCTGGATTCAAAAGTTCGTATCCGGATCATGGTTCTGAGAAGATTGTGCATCGCGTCCTTCTGCAGAGCCGTGAAGCGGTTGGGAAATTCTTTTTTCTGATATGGCATACCTACCTCCCGCCTTATCTATGCAATATGCGTGCCTGTTGAGAAAAAATTCGAAATTTCCCAGACACGGCCTGTGTGCAGCGTGAATAGTGGCAAACACGGCTATTCTGAGCGAATGCAGCGGCCTTGCCCCGCAAAATCCTTGTATCAGGCGGTCCCCATGCCAAAGAGCTCAGCTCTTTTGCCGTAGACTTCGCAGGAATGCTCAATCCTGGAGCAAAACTTTTTCGTTGACTGTTCAAATATGTTACACTATGATGTACTAACCTGTTACAGAGTGAGGCGCTGCGATGATTCAATGGACTTCAACATCACATATTGTCGACATCGATATTCGGGAGGCGAAAGCTGCCAAAGTCAACCTTCTGGATTTTGCTGCTCAGCCGATTTTGAAGACTATTGTCGATTCAATTTCCGATGGCATTCTGATTCTCGACAGCGAGGGATATGTGCTTTACCTCAACCAGATGGGTGCAAACCTGCTGGATCTTTCATCCACTTTGGTGGTTGGGAAGCATGTCACGGAGATTGTTGATTTTCGTCCGGTCATCCTGGATGTCCTCGAAAACGGCCAGGGTTATCTTGAAAAAGAATTTATCATTCACAGCCCGTCGCGGGGGAAACTCCATTTCATGAAATCCGCTATTGTCCTTCGCGACAGAAATTCGCGGATGATCGGCGTCATCGACACGTTCAGGCTCTATGAGACATCGCACACCATGATCGCGCGAATTACCGGCGCCAAAGCACGCTTCAGCTTCAAGGATATCATCGGGAAGGAACCGGCATTCATGGAAGCTGTCAATCTTTCACGCATCGCGGCGCAAAGCAATGCAAACGTCCTGATTGAGGGCGAAAGCGGTACCGGCAAGGAGATGTTTGCGCATGCAATTCATCAAGCTTCGATGAGAAGCTCAGGGCCTTTGGTCATTGTCAATTGTGCGAGCCTTCCCCGTTCGCTTATTGAAAGCGAGTTGTTCGGGTATGAGTCCGGCTCTTTCACCGGGGCAAAAAAAGAAGGTTTCCCCGGCAAGTTTGAGCAAGCCAATGGGGGTACTATATTTCTGGATGAAATCGCTGAAATGCCCCTGGATATGCAGTCAAAGCTTTTGCGGGTTTTGCAGGACCACACGTTTACCAGAATCGGCGGCACGAAAAATATAACCGTTGACACCCGGGTTATCGCAGCGACCAATAAAAACTTGCTGACAGAAATTCGAAATAACAATTTCCGCGAAGATCTTTATTACCGGCTGAACGTGCTGTGCATCCATACGCCAAGCCTCCGGGAACGGCTTGAGGATATTCCTATTCTGGTCGAAAGCTTTGTCAGAAAAAACGCTGCTCAGCATGGCCGGACCATTCCCGAGATTGATGCGGAAGTGTTTCAAGTGTTCAGACAATATCAATGGCCGGGCAATGTACGCGAGCTCGAAAATGTCATTGAACGGGCAATTATCGTTTCGAGGTCGAATCGCATAACACTGGCAGATTTGCCGAATTATATCGTCAACAGTCTTCAGCAAGCACAAAAAGATTCAGACCCGCCCTCGCCGATCGAACAAAGTGTCCAGCCTGAAATCAGAGATCTCGAAAGCATTGAAAAAGAACAAATCCGCAAAGCTCTCAGAGAGGCTGAAGGTAATATTTCTTACTGCGCCAAAATGCTTGGAATCAGCCGAAACACGTTATACCGCAAAATGAAACAATACTCGCTCTGATACCATTCTGAGCATAAAAAAGGCTGCATGAACGCAGCCTTTTTTTATTCGATTATTATAATTTCCGCTATTCTGGCTGATAGCCCCAAGGTTAAAACAGCGGCGTATACAGCTTGGATGCGACTGGCAGCCAGAGCGATATCTGCGGGAAAAAGGTCAGGAAAAGAAGCGCCAGAACCGCTGCAAGCACCATCGGGATGACAAACTTCACCATCTGATTGTTGATATTGCTCTTTATCAGGTTGGCTGTCACATACAGATTGACTGCAACCGGCGGAGTAATCTGACCG
>JAJTBL010000112.1 GCA_021286925.1 Spirochaetia bacterium
GCCGTGGCTACAATGACGACGCTGTCAGTGACCATAAATTCGCCCTTTTGATAAATATTGATGAGATCGGTAAAAATGGCCAGGCGATCCAGGTCGATGGATTCCTTGGACTGATTCCGGATTACAAGCCGGCATTGCACAAGGGAGCGGCACGCGAGATATCGCTCAGCGTTGTGAGTGCCCGGAGCGGCGCTATCAGCCGGCGCCTGCTTTTCACCTGCACAGCGCGGATCGAGTGACATGGGGAGCGAATGGCAGAGATTGCCGGAGGTCTTGTCGCCGAACCACGTATTGGGAACGGTAAACGGTTCAGCTTCGAGCAGAACCTTGCCGCCTTCCAGCTCAAATCGAAGCAGCGGCGGCAGTGCGATATCGAACTGAGCTTCCGCGCCCGGCAGAAGCCTGACATCGTTGCGGACAGCGATGACATAGGGCCGGTGCGCTAATTGCGGCTTCAGCGCAATCTTTGTGCCTTTGCCGACACCGAAAAAGATGGGAAGCGCGGGTGATGGAGCTGCCGGTATCGGCCCTCTGGCCCCGGGTTGGATGGCTCTGAAATCGATCCCTTCCAGCGCCAGCCGCCATTCTTCGCCGTTTTTCCTGAGCCAGGCCCGAGCGCCGTCCAGTTCCCATGAGTACCACTGCAAATCTTCCGGACTGAAATAGTTCCACATGCTCGCATTGTAACATTGTTTAGACTCAATTCAATAAAAAAAGGCGGCAAGAAAGCCGCCTTTTTTTTATTCGATATACTTCAGAATCGCCTGACTGCGCGCACGATATATTTATTCCATTTTAAATCTTTGACTTCTCGGGTCTTGATCTTGGTATTGTACGTATAGCGCCAGGCGTTGTCTTTATTATCTTCGGTCGAGCTCCAGTACCAGGAAGGATAGAGATTGCCAATCTTGTTGTTGTAAAGAATGGTTCCCATGAGTTTGAGTTCCGCAAGTGAAGGCAAATACCAATCATCGTAGGAACCGATAACCAAGTCACTGCAGAGCTGAGCGGCATATTCATAGGGTTTGCCAAGTTTTTTTACAATCAGCGGTGTATTCACATAACCGGCGCCAAGACCGTCCTGATTAGCACCGATGAGTGTTCCCTTGCCGCCCCATTGCGCCGTGAAAGCCTGATCGTAGGGAGCCGCTTCGAGATATCTCCAGCCGTCTGAGACCTCACCTTTATCATAAAAGATATACCCGCCGGCGGGACCGTAATCACCGACACGGTATTCGGTTTCATAGGAGATAATAACCAGGCCAGCTTCACCGCCAGCTGCAAAGACAAGGTGGTTTTTAGGATCGGTGTAGACGAAGTTGGCTGATTTGTCGACACCAAATGAAATTGAGGAATAGATGGCAAGCTCGCCGGCAGGTCCTGCCGAATCGCGCGGCGCTATCCAGAGCCCGCCTTCGCCCGCGGCAAGGTAAATGTATTTTGCATCCGCGGAAACCGCGTTGCAGACAATATCGTTTGCCTCGTCAAATTGATCAGCACCGACCGTATACACCGGTGTTTTGCTCTTGGTGTTGATGTCAAAGGCTTTCATCCCGCCGGCGCCTAGGCCAAGATAGGCAATATCGGAATACAAAAAGACGGTGTTTTTGGTTTCATTAGTGTTGACCGGTCCGATATTCATGAAGGAAAGGTTGAAATCGGAATCCGCACTCAGCCGATCATAGCCGAGATAGCCATCAGCTCCGGTCTTTGATCCCTTAAGCACGGCAATTGCGGGCTGAACCGCCGCATCGGAAATGTGAAGGTATTTGGCATCATCGAATGTCTGCTGGGCTGTCACTTTCAGTGTTTCTGCATCCAGAACGAAGACACCTGCTTTTTCATAATCGCCGGCGGTAACATACACCTTGCCATCATCATAGGCCGGCGGACTGTAAATTGAAGTGGTCTGGTAGCCGGGAAGCCAGGTCAGCACCGATTCCTTGATACTTTCATCAGTTAAGAGCCCTGAATCCAGCCGATATCGCTCTACAATGGCTTTATTGATAGCGAAATAATCTGAATTCTGCGCCTGTCCGGTAGCCTGCGCAACCAGCTCGGCAAGATGGCTATAGTCCATGCCGCCAATCAGATACAGGTAATTGTTCCTGACATACGCGCCATTGACATCCATGTCTTTAAAAGCCAGCGTCTGCAGAAGCTCAGGTTTCTTGGGATCAGCAATATCGATGATATCAACAGCGCCTTTATGGTCTTCACCGCGAAGGTTATAGGTAACATAGGCCTTGTCTTCGATAATCACGACGCTGGTTGCCCCCAGAAGCTGACCGTCGACAGAAGGCGGATTTACCTGCGCAATCAGCTTAAACGTATCCTGCGGAGCAATCGAGCGGGCACCTTTTCCGATACTTCGCGGATTGACCGCAATTTCCTCATCTTTCTGGTCCAGCCGGGAACCGGCATTCAGTAATTCTACCCGCTGGGAATTATCGGTAAAATCAACCGCGGTATTGTCTATCGGCGTTTCAGGTTTTTTGAAAAAGTCACAGCCGGCAAGAATACTCACAATCAGCACTGCGATTAGCACTACTTTTATGGTTTGTCTCATCGCATACCTCCAGTACATCTCAACTATACTGCTTTTCCCATGAAAAGCAAGGCTGGTGCTCCGGCCTAAAGCCCGGGTGCTTCTGATTGTGCATTATTGCTCCATTTTGGCTGGGGTCACTTTCAGGAACAGCGGAAGCATCTGTTCCCAGGAAGCCAGCAGCCGCGCTGCCTTCGGACTGCCGGTCAGTGCGTGATGGCGTTCAAGTATCGCATGCAACCGTTCCTGGTCCTCCCGGTTGCTGATAACGCTCAAATCGACATTGGCAAGATTGCATCGGGTGTCAAATAGCTGGTCTTCGTCATACACATAGGCAATGCCGCCTGTCATTCCCGCGCCGAAGTTAACCCCGGTTTTTCCGAGAACCACGGCAACACCATCCGTCATGTATTCACAGGCATGGTTGCCTGTTCCTTCCACAACGGCGAGTGCGCCGGAATTGCGGACACAGAAGCGCTCACCCGCCTTCCCATTGATAAAGACCGATCCCGCAGTCGCGCCATACAAGCAGACATTCCCAGCGATAATCTGTTCTTCAGGTTCGAATTTCGCGTTTCGGTCCGGACGGACGATAATTGTCCCGCCTGACAGGCTTTTCCCGAGATAGTCATTCACTTCGCCTTCAATAATGAAGGTAATCCCTGAGGCGAGAAAAGCGCCGAAACTCTGTCCTGCGGAGCCGGCAAAGCTGATTTGAATCGAATCAGGCGGCAAGCTCAGTCCCTGCCGTACCAATTCGCCGCTTAAGGCTGCGCCTACTGATCGATCCGAATTTCTGATTGCCGCCTGTATGGCAAAAGCCTTTCCTTGTTTGCAAGCTTCAAGGGCGCGGTTCAGGAAGCTCAATTCAACATCGGAAACAGGAGCTTCCTTTCTCTTTTCCGGCTTGAAATTCCGCAGTCCCGCTTCGGGAAGCGGCAAAGCGGGGGGACCAAAGCCCTCCATTTCGGCTTCGTCTGCAAGAGGATACCGCCGGGCGATTTCCAGAGACCCGACAATCGCGCTGAAATCGGTCAGCCGCGCATGCGGAGTTCCGGCACGGCCGTGAAAATCCAAAAGTTCATATCTGCCGGTAAGCTCATCGAGAGTGCGGACTCCAAGTTCAGCAAGCAAACTCCGAACATCCTCAGCAATGAACCTGAAAAATCGGCCAAGATGCTCAGGAGAGCCCTTAAAGCGAGTACGCAGGGCTGGATCCTGCGTTGCTATGCCAACGGGACATTTGCCCAGGTTGCATTTGCCGCAGGCAATACAGCCCATGGCGATGCGTGCCGCGGTTCCAAAGGCGAATTCGCGAGCCCCGAGGATTGCGGCGATAACGATGTCGCGTGCGGTTCTGAGCCTGCCGTCTACTTGCACGACAACACTGAGATCGAAACCGTTCATTGCAAGAACCTGCCGAATTTCCGGAAGCGCCGTTTCCCAATAATTGCCCGCATGATCCAGTGATGAAAGCGGAGCGGCTCCAGTTCCGCCGTCGCCTGATGAGACAACAACGCAGTCGGCTCCAGCCTTTGCAACACCAGCTGCTACCGTGCCAATTCCTGCCTGCGCGCCAAGCTTGACTGCGATTCGAGCACTGGGATTGACACAGCGCAGGTCGTAGATCAGCTGGGACAGGTCTTCAATGGAGTAGATGTCGTGATGCGGGGGCGGGCTTATCAGGGTCTTCCCGGGAATCGCATGCCGGAGTTCGGCGATATACGCTGTCACTTTGGCGCCAGGCAGTTGGCCGCCTTCACCTGGCTTTGCTCCCTGCGCAATTTTAATCTGGAGCTCCCGGCAGGTTGCGGCGTAACGCGCGGTAACGCCGAATCGCCCGGAAGCAATCTGCCGCGACGCGGTCAATGCCGCATCGTTTCGCTTGAAATCTTCGCCGCCTTCGCCTGAATTGCTCCACGAACCGGCCGAATTGGCTCCCCGGGAGAGAGCCTCATGCGCTTCCGGACTGATCGCGCCAATCGACATGGCGGCGACCGAAAAGCGCCTCATTATGCTTTCAGCCGGCTCTACTGAGGCACGGGGAACAGACTGGGCGGGCTTGAAACTGAACAGATCGCGAAGCGCGAAAGGCTGTCGCTCCGGGCTGTCCATGCCATCCGCATAAGCGCGCCAGACCGAAGCGTCCTCGGTTCTCACCGCCTTCGTCAGATGCGCCGCAAGGGAAGAAGGCCATGGGACATCACGCCCGGCAGGACTGCGGGTAAGAATCTCCGTGCAGGGCATCGTGTGCGACACGCTGACAGCGTTGCGATGAGATTGCATAAGATCAATAGCAATCTTGGATAACCCAATCCCGCCGATTCTGCTTTCTGTCCCGCGGAAATACCGCTGGACCAGATTTGCCGAGAGACCCGTCGCTTCAAACAACCGTGAACCTCGATAGGATGAAACGGTGGAAATTCCCAGTTTGGACATGATTTTGAGAATGCCCTTGTTGACCGCTTCGATATAGTTGTCAGCCATGGTTTCAGCGGAAACCGCGGAGAACTCGGGAAGCGAAGCAAACATTGGAAGCAAATCGAAGACCATCCAGGGGTTGACGCCGCTCGCTCCATACGCGAGCAGAACCGCAATATCATGAATTTCCCGTGCTTCTCCCGTCTCGATAATCAAACCTGCGAGGTGACGTTTTTTTGCGTCGACAAGATGCGTGTGAACCGCTGATACGCCCAGAAGGGACGGTATGGCGGCATTGGTTTCCGAAATATCGCGGTCACTCAGCAGGATGAGATTTGCACCTGCGTCGATTGTGCGCTCTGCCTCGCGGCAGATGTTCTGAAGAGCCTCGTCGAGCGTCGTTTCGAAGTCCGCCCTGTCTGTATTTGCGGCGGTGGCGGCAAAGCACAGAGAAACAGCCGCAACCTTGAAATCCTCAAAGTTCGCGGTTCGCAGTTTTTTGATGTCTTTATTGGACAGAATCGGTCTGACGAGGCGGAGCTGGCGGCTATGTTCTGGCGTCTCTTCCAGGAGATTCCGCTGTTTGCCAATGTAGTTTTCCAGCGACATGACCAGCGTTTCACGATATGGATCGATTGGGGGATTCGTCACCTGCGCGAACAGTTGTCTGAAATACGCGAACAGATGAATAGGTCCGGCGGAGAGAATGGCGGGAGGTTTTTTCGTCCCCATGGCGGAAACCGCTTCCTGTTTGGCTGTCAGCATGGGCGCGAGGATTGCCAGGCTTTCTCGATTATAGTCGAAATATGCGGCGCTGAATGCCAGTTTTTCCGGTGCAACGCTGGCGTCCGGAATATCCGGCGCGGAAAAAAGGCCGCGCAGTTCCAGCTGATTCTGCTCCAGCCAATGGCGATAGGGTTTCCTGCGGCATATTCTGGACTTGATCGAAGTATCCCCGATAAGCTGCCCCTGCTCGCAGTCGAGCAGAATCATTTCGCCGGGTTTGAGAATTCCCTTTTTCTCTATTGTCGAATTTTCCTCTCCGGGCAGATTCAGACAGCCTGCTTCGCTCGCGCCGAAGAAAAATCCTTCAGAGGTCAGCAGGTACCGGAATGGTCTGAGCCCGTTTCGGTCCGTTCCCGCCCCAATCACCGTGCCGTCGGTAAAGCACATTGCCGCCGGACCGTCCCAGGTTTCCAGGAGCGCGGCGTAATAGTCATAAAACGCTTTTTTATCATGCGAGTGATGATAGTTCGAATTGACAGGCTCCTGAATCATCATCATGAAAACCTGCTCCGGATCTCTTCCCGCACGGACAAGGAGTTCGAAAATATTATCAAAAATGGCGCTGTCTGAGCCGCCTTTATCAAAAACGGGAATATCGGAGAAAAAATCCGGTCCAAAACGCTCAGATGTCATGGTT